>NC_018584.1:2742500-2951805 GCF_000307025.1 Listeria monocytogenes ATCC 19117 | reverse complement strand
TCCACAAGCCATTGTGTGTAATTAACCACTAATTGTGTATAAGTTTAAACTAATTGAAAAGGTTATCCACAATAAAAAGGTGTTATTAACTAGTTATCCACACTTTCCGGAAAAGGATTTCATTACGACAATGTGTTAAACTATTTACCAGAATAAGAAAAAAGACAAATAAATGAGGTTGTGAAAAATGATATTTCAACGGCTTTTGAAAACGAGAGATACAGAATTTTATCGAGTTATACAAAACGGGAATATTGAAGATGTGTTTGGATACTTACTAATTCACGACAAACGGGAACCAGCAGAAATTAATGATTTTAAAGTGTTTGCAAAAAGTAATATAAATAAAGAAGCTTTTTCAGTGAATATCAAAAAAAATCATATTTACACGATGTTTTTTCACTTTACCGATTTAGAAGAAGAACAGGAAATTCCAAAATTTACTAAAGTTATTCGTTTTATAGAAGGACTTTTATCTTTTCAACCAGAAACAAGTCATTATGTTGATAATTATTTAATAAAGGAAAAACTAATTTTTGAATATCCTGCTGAATTTGAGAAAATCGGGGAGTTTGCTAAATATTTAGTAGAGGTTTCTGGTCGGGAAATTACTATTCCAGACACTACGAGAGAAAAATATATCTATTTGACACAATAATTTTCGAAAAATGGTTTTTCTCTCTATAAAAATATGATATGATAGTGAACGGAGTCTAAATAGAAATTCGTCTAAATAGTATTGACAAAAAAGACCAGTTCACGTACAATATCTAAGACTGTCTAATAGATAAATTCGATTGGACCCTTTCATGGGAGGTGTAATTAATGAAAAGAACATATCAACCAAGTAAACGTAAAAGAAAAAAAGTGCATGGTTTCCGTACGCGTATGAGTACTAAAAACGGACGTAGAGTTTTAGCAAGTCGTCGTCGTAAAGGAAGAAAAGTTTTATCTGCGTAGACCACTGAAAACGACTCAGTGGTTTTTTTTTTGAAAAATCGCTGAGGCAAACGGCCTTATACTAAGATATGTAAGAAGATGGAGAATGTATGAAAAAAAAATATAGAATTAAAAAAAATGACGATTTTCAAAAAGTATTCCGAAGAGGAAAATCTTTTGCTAACCGTCAATTTGTTGTTTATACTTTAAAGCAAGAAGGATCGAATCATTTTCGAATTGGTTTATCAGTTAGTAAAAAAATTGGAAACGCTGTCTGTCGAAATCGAATTAAACGTTACATAAGACAATCATTCCATGAATTAGAAAGCCAAATCAATCCTGAAAATGAATATATTATCATCGCCAGAAAACCGGCGGCCAATATGGATTTTCATGAGGTAAAGAAAAGTTTGATTCATGTTTTAAAAGTGGGGCGTGTTTTAAAGCAAAAACCAAACAATTCAAAGTGAGTGGAAATTTTAAAAAGGCGAAATTGGAGGTTACATCAATTTGAAGAAGAAAAAGCGATTCAAACAGAAGTTGCTCATCGCAAGTCTTGTAATCGGATTAATGGCTGTACTTTCGGGTTGTGGCTATTCAACTGATCCAATTACATCAGAATCAACTGGATTTTGGAGTCACTATATTGTATTTCCATTGTCCTGGACTATTACTTGGTTTTCCGATTTATTCGGGGGAAGTTACGCAGTCGGAATTATTGTTGTTACCATTTTAATCCGTCTACTTATCATGCCTTTAATGATCAAACAGCTGAAAAGCCAAAAGGCCATGACAAATTTACAACCGAAAATCAAAGAACTACAAGAAAAATACTCGTCTAAAGATAATGAAACAAAACAAAAACTACAACAAGAAACAATGCGTCTATATCAAGAAAATAGCGTAAATCCAATGATGGGTTGTTTACCATTATTAATCCAAATGCCTATTCTACTAGGATTTTACCAAGCGATTAGTAGAACAGCAGAAATCAAAACAGATTCATTCTTATGGATGCAACTGGGAAATCCAGATCCATATTACATCTTACCGGTTGTTGCGGCATTAACAACATTCTTGTCATCAAAAATTTCTATGATGGGGCAAACACAGCAAAATAAATCAATGGCAATGATTGTTTATATCATGCCTGTAATGATTCTATTTATGGGTATTACACTACCGTCTGCCCTTGCTCTATACTGGATTATCGGTAACATTTTCACCGTATTCCAAACACTTTTAATTAATAATCCTTTTAAAAACAAACGCGAACAGGAGGCGCTTGCTGCTGCTCAAGTTGCGGAAGATCGTTTGAAGAAAAAAGCAGCTAACATGAAGGCTTCCAAAAAAGGAGGTAAGAAAAGAAAGTGAGAGATATAACTGCGCAAGGCTCAAACGTTGAAGAAGCTATCCAAAATGCATTAGCCACTTTAGAAACAACACGCGACAAGGTCGAAGTAGAAGTTCTAGATGAAGGTAAAAAAGGTATTTTCGGAATTGGTTCAAGACTGGCTATGGTAAAAGTAATTGAAAAAGAAGATGGTATCCAAGTAGCGATTGATTATCTTTTAGATGTTGCTACCAAGATGGGTGCAGTAATCACAATCGATGTAGAAGAAGTTGGTAAAGATGTGAAGTTGCAAATTAAAGGTGACAGTCTAGGTATGCTAATTGGCAAACACGGTCAAACCCTTAATGCACTTCAATACTTAACACAATTAATTGCTAATAAAACAACGAGCCAATACAAAAATATTATTGTTAATGTAGGGGATTATCGTGAAAGACGTCATGAAACGTTAGTAATTTTAGCAAATAAAATGGCAGATAAAGCTCTTAAAACGAAGCGCGCTGTTCATTTAGAACCAATGCCTTCATTTGAAAGAAAAATTATTCATGCTATTTTAAGCGAGAATGAACAAATTGAAACGCATTCTGAAGGACGCGATCCTTACCGTTATATTGTGATTAAGCCAGTTCGCAAATAAATTCTTAGACTGAGGTTTTAACGAACCTCAGTCTTTTTTTAGGAGGATACTTAAATGGCGATTTATAAGGATTCAGTGCATGAAATGTGGGAGAAATACCGGACAGAATACCCGATGATTTCAAGTAAGTTTGAGGCATGGGCATTTGGTAACTCTAATCAGATGGCGAATGAGCTTGGTGGGCTTGTTATGGATGGGATAAAAACCGGTACGAGCAGCTTGTTTTATTGGTATGATCAAGGCGGAGAAACGATGCCGTCTGTTGGTTCTCATGTAGTGCTTTTAGATGGTAATGAAGAAGCAATGGGGATTATCAAGTTAACAGGTGTAACTATTATGCCTTTTAATGAAGTACCTGAAACGTTTGCTTATTTGGAAGGAGAAGGTGACAGAACGCTAGAATATTGGCGAGAAGTACATACATCCTTTTTCAGTAATGAATGTGTGGAACTCGGTATTCCATTTGAAGAAGATGCTCTAGTGGTTTGTGAAGAGTTTGAGGTTGTTTATAAATAGAATGTTTCACGTGAAACAATAGAAGAGTACTGCGATTAATGCAGTACTCTTATTTTTTATTTCTTACTTCATTGGGTAAGAGATTGAATGTTTTTTTGTATAAGGAGTAGAAGTAAGTCTTGTTACTAAAGCCAACTTTTTCAATAATCAACTCAATTGGAGTGGAAGTGGTTTCGATTAAAAGATTTGCTGCGAGCATTTTTTGTTTATTGACTAGTTCGGTAAAAGTGAAATTGGTATTTTTTTTAATAAAGTTACTGAGGTAATTTTTATTGTAACCTAATGTATCCGCGGCACTTGTTAATGTGATTGTCCGATAGTTGGATTCTATAAGCTTAATAACTTCGAGCATGGTGGAAGTGGTGCTTGATTGTGAGTTGGTAAGATCATCAGCTAAATATGTATCACATTTACGTACCAGTTCAGTGAACAGAATTGGCAAATAAAGAGTGATAATTCTTGATGAAAATTCTTCTTCTAAAAAATATTCTGTGATAATTTGGTTTAAAATTTGTTGGATATGCGGAATTTGCGCACTTTGAAAAATAATATATTTCTTTAAAGATTGCTCGCTTACGCTGGAATGAAGAAGAAAGTCGAATAGAAGGCTGTTTTTTTTCTTTATACTCGTTAGCCATTCTAGGCTGATTTGTTGGTCACGGAAAAGGATGTTGATGAGAATGTCTTTTTCGCCTGTTGCTTTGATGGAATGATGGCAGCCACTGTCTAAAAGTAAAAGTTCTCCTTCATGCAAAGTTTCTTTATTTCCTTCAATGACTTGTTCGGAGCTTCCTGAATACATGTAATTTAGCTCAAGAAATTGGTGTGTATGATAAGGATAGTCCGCAAATCGGTTGTGTTTGCTTATATAAATGTCTTTGTTTTTGAAGAAATAATCATTTAATAATTCCATGCTGCCGTTCTCTTTTAAAAAGGATCCATTGGGTAAATCGGGAACAAAAGTGCCAGTGCTTTTTTGGATTTTTTCTTTTGAATTTAGACGAAATAATTTTTTATTAAGCGCTTCCATTTCACAATCTCCTTCTGTAAATTTGATACTTTAATTATAAACACAGGATATTGTAAAGCGCAATCATTAATTGTTTAATATAAAGTAAGCGCTTAACTAAAATAAGTAGGAGGGTTAAAAGAATGGCTGGATCGAGTACAAGTAAAAAAGGAACGATAGCGGTATCTTTGACGAACTATTTAGATTCTGGATGTATTGTAGCGGGAGCAAGTGGACTAACTTTGTGGGCAACACAATTCGGACTTAGCAGTTTTGCGGTGGGATTACTTGGGGCTGTGAGCGCGAATGCGTTTGGTTCTGCAATTGGCGCACTTATTGGTGGTCATTTAGCAGATAAATATGGACGGAAATTTATTTATACGTATAACATGTTGGTGTATATGCTTGGGGTTACAATCATTATGTTTGCAATGAATTTCCCAATGCTATTAATTGGATTTTTAGTTACAGGTCTTTCTGTTGGGGCTGGGGTTCCGGCTTCATGGACATATATTTCTGAAATGGCGGATCCTAGTATAAGAGCTAGAAATATTGGTATATCTCAATTTGCTTGGTCATGTGGGCCAGCAATTATCTTTACTTTAGGAATTATTGTATCTCCACTTGGACTTTTAGGTAACCGCTTACTTTTCTTATCTTTATTGATTGTAGCGTTTGTTGCTTGGCAGTTACAACGTAAATTAGAGGAGTCGAAGGACTGGGAAGCGGAGCAAGTGAAAATGAAAGAAAGTGGTAATCGTTTGGAACACCCTTTTAAAACAGCATTTTCTAGTATGGTAAATGTAAAATCAGTACTTTTCTTAGTGGGTGTGTACTTATTTTGGAATTTAGTAGCGGGTGCAATGGGATTCTTTATGCCGTTTGTATATGAAACGGTGGGTGGTCTTTCTAATACACAAGCGAATTTATTGCAAGCTGTATTATGGATACTCACAGCAGCTTCTACATACTTTGGCTTTGCTAAATTTGGTGATCGAGTAAGTCATCGTGGATTGTTTTTTGTAGGGGCTTTAATGGCAGTTGCTTCTTGGGTTGTACTTACTTTTGTTGGAATGTCTTGGGTTGGCTTATGGACATTTGTTATTTTATGGGGTATTTCAGCAGGGATTGGTGCACAAGCTTTTTACGCACTTTGGTCAACAGAACTTTTTCCAACAAAATATCGTGGTGGGGTTCAAGGCGTGATGTTTTTCTTAGTTCGTGGTAGTACAGGTGTCTGGTCGATTGTGTTCCCAGTAATCTTGGCAAATCTTGGCTTTACTGTGGCGGGGACAATTATGATTGGTTTACTTACAGTGTCGCTTTTAATCGGTGTAATTTGGGCGCCGAAAACACGTGGCAGATCACTTGATGATATTACGAAGGAACGTTACGGAAATACAATTGATTAAAGAAAAGGAGCTAGACCAGTGAAACATTATGTTGCAGTAGATATTGGTGCATCAAGTGGTCGATTAATTCTAGGGAAATTGGTGAATGAAAAATTACAATTAGAAGAAATTCACCGTTTTAAAAATGGTTTTACGTACCGAGATGGGCACGAACGCTGGGAAATTGATCAACTGATGCAGGAAATCTTTATTGGCTTGGAAAAAGTAAAGCAACTAGGAATTTCGGAATGTGTGCTTGGTATTGACACGTGGGGCGTTGACTATGTTTTGATAGGGGCTTCCGGTGAGAAGTTGGCAGATCCAATTAGTTACCGCGATAAACGAACTTTAAATGCGGTGCAGAATTTAACGAGTGAGTATCCACGAGAATATATTTATAAAAAAACAGGTATTCAGTTTATGGAATTAAATACTCTATATCAGCTGTACGTGGAAGAGCGAGATTTACTAGAACGAGCGGAGAAAATTTTGTTGATTCCTGACTATATTGGTTATGTTCTCACGGGGGTTAAGGTGGCAGAAACAACAAATTCATCGACTACACAAATGCTTAACTTGCGAGAACAATTATTTGATAAGGATTTACTTTCGCATTTGAACATTGATGTGGAAAAATTTGCGCCACTGACGGATGCAGGTACGTATTTAGGTAAAGTAAAAGAGGAGTGGCTAGAGGAGTATGATATTCCTAATTGTGATGTAGTGACAGTGGCAACACATGATACAGCTTCGGCAGTGGTGGGAACTCCGGCAGAAGGAGAAAATTGGGCATTCTTGAGTAGTGGGACTTGGTCGCTAATAGGGATGGAGCTAAGTGCGCCAATTAATAACGAAGCAGCTTTTAAAGAAAATTACACGAATGAATGGGGCGCATATGGAACTTATCGCTTTTTAAAAAATATTATGGGGCTTTGGATTGTTCAAGAAATTGCGCGCATGGACGACTACAAGCATAGTTTTGCTGAGATGGCTGAGGAAGCGAGTAATTATCCTTATTTCAAGCAAATTATTAATGTCAATGATGCCAGGTTTAATAACCCGGAAAACATGGTGGATGAGATTAAATTGTATTGCCAAGAAACTGGACAAACTATACCGGAGACGATTGGAGAACTGACAAATTGTGTGTATGGAAGTCTGGCACTCTATTATGCACTAGAATTGGAGAAAATGACTGAAATTACTGGTAAGAAAATCGAAAAACTTTATATTGTTGGTGGAGGAAGTAATGTAGCTATGCTAAATCAATTAACAGCTAAACTTGCAGGGATAGAAGTATTTGCGGGACCTTCTGAAGCAACGGCGATTGGAAATTTAGTTGTACAAATGATTAATCAAGGTGAAATCGAATCTATGCGTGCGGGAAGAAAAATTATTCGAAATTCATTTGAAATTGGCGAATTTTCTTGTGGTGATGTGAGATTTGAGGAAATAAAAGAAAGATTTACTAAGGTACTTGAATTTAATTAGGAGGCTTTTAGAATGGGACAAGAAACAGAAATTAGTAAACGATACCAAGTGGCGAAAGAACGTTATCAAGCAATTGGAGTTGATACGGAAAAAGCGCTTAAAACACTGAAAGACATTAAAATTTCGATGCACTGCTGGCAAGGCGATGATGTTAAAGGTTTCTTAAATCCAGATGGCGAACTTACAGGCGGAATCATGGCGACCGGGAATTATCCGGGTGCGGCTCATACTCCTAAGCAATTACGCCAAGATTTGGAAAAAGCTTATTCACTTATTCCTGGAAAACATAAACTTAACTTACATGCAATTTACGTAGATACAGATGAAAAAGTAGATTTAAATGAAATTGAACCTAAGCATTTCACTCCATGGGTAGAGTGGGCGAAAGAGCAGGGTTTGGGTCTGGATTTCAACCCAACTTTCTTTTCACATCCAATGTTTAAAGATAATTATACTTTAGCTTCACCAGATAAAGAAGTACGCGATTTTTGGATAGAGCACGGGAAACGCTCGCGCAAAATTTCTGAGTACTTTGGGAAAGAACTTGGTCAAACAAGTATTAATAATTTCTGGGTGCCGGATGGTATAAAAGATTGCCCGATTGATCGCTACACCCCGAGAAAACGTTTGATGGAAGCTTTAGATGAAGTTTTTGCAGAAAAATTAGATGAAAAATATACCCAAGAAGCTGTAGAAAGTAAGTTGTTTGGTTTAGGCGCAGAGGCTTATACTGTCGGTTCGCATGAATTTTATATGGGTTACGGAATTACGCGGGATAAATTGATTTGCTTGGATGCGGGACATTTCCATCCAACTGAAGTCATTTCTAATAAATTATCTTCTTTGGCACTTTTCAGTAAAGGCGTAATGTTACATGTGAGTCGTCCAGTCCGCTGGGATAGTGACCATGTGGTGATTATGGATGATGAATTAATTGAAATTGGTCGCGAATTGGTGCGCAATGATTTACTTGGGATTACAAATATCGGTCTTGATTTCTTCGACGCAACAATCAATCGGATTGCTGCATGGGTTGTTGGAACTAGAAATACGCAAAAATCATTACTTAAAGCCCTTTTAGAACCTACAGCTGATTTGAAAAAAATGGAACTGGAAAATGACTTTACATCTCGTATGGCAATTACAGAAGAACTAAAAGACTTCCCATTTGGCGATGTATGGAACTACTTCTGTGAAATTAATGGTGTCCCAGTTGGTCTTGACTGGTTGAAAGAAGTAAAAGCTTATGAAGAAGATGTATTACTAAAAAGATAGGAGATAGTGACGATGACAAAGGATATAATGGATGCTGTTTTTATTAAGGAAATGGCGAAAACTACTTCAAATTTATACCGGTTAGGCTGGGATGAAAGAAACGGTGGCAATATCACTTATTTGTTGGATGAAAAAGAAGTTGTGGAATATTTAGATGTAAAGCAAATCATTCGCACAATTCCAATGGACTTTGACGGTAAAAAGCTTGCTGGCAAGTATTTCTTAGTAACTGGTTCGGGTAAATATTTTAAAAATGTTGAAGAAGCTCCAGCTGTGAATTTAGGTGTAATTCAAGTGAGTGAAGACGGGAAAGCAGTTCATTTGTTGTGGGGCTATACAGACGGCGGACTACCAACGAGTGAACTTCCAGCGCATTTTATGAGTCACATTGCAAGACTTTCTGTGGATCCGGAAAACCGCGTTGTTATGCATTGTCACGCTACTCATTTGCTCGCGATGACATTTACACATGAGCTAACGGAACGAGAATTTACAAGAACTTTATGGCAAATGTGTACGGAATGTTTAGTCGTTTTTCCAGAAGGTGTTGGGATTATTCCTTGGCTGGTTCCTGGTACGAATGAAATTGGAGAAGCTACATCTGAAAAAATGAAGGAAAATCGTTTAATCGTTTGGCCACATCACGGGATTTATGGTGCGGGAAAATCAATGGATGAAACATTTGGATTAATTGAAACCGCGGAGAAAGCAGCAGAAGTTTATACTATTGTGATGTCACAAGGCGGTATTAAACAAGCGATTACAGATGAACAATTGAAAGCACTGGGTGAAAGATTTGGCGTTGAAGCAAAGGCAGGTTATTTAAATAATTAGGAGGTAACAATAATGGAACGAGTGGCATCTATTATGTATTTATATCCTGGTAATCAAGAAGAATATAAAAAAAGACACGACGCACTTTGGCCAGAAATGAAAGAGGCTTTAAAAGCACATGGAGCAGCTAACTATTCGATATTTCTAGATGAAAAGACGGATACATTGTTTGCTTATGTGGAAGTCGAGGATAAAGCCATTTATGACAAAATAGCAGAAACAGAAATTTGTCAAAAGTGGTGGAAATATATGGCTCCAATTATGAAATCAAATCCTAATAACAGCCCGGTTGCATTAGATTTAAAAGAAGTTTTCTATTTAGCATAAGAAAAGAGACATGACTTTAACGCAAAGTCATGTCTCTTTTTTAAATATTTTTCGGTAACCGGAATACAAGTAGGAAACAAAAAACGAGCAGAACAATATTGACGTACATACTCATTTGCAAACTGTCGGAAAAGGCGCTTGCTTTTGAAGTAGCGGCAGTATTTCCAAGTGTGCGGAAGAAGACTGAGCCAACAACAGCAATCCCAAAGGACGATCCAATTCGCTGCGCTGTATTAAACATACCACTAGCTCCGCCGCGATCCACACCAGTTACTGTGGAAAGGGTGAAACTATTCAATGGTGCAATAGTCAAACCACTGCCGATACCAGCGATGAAAAGAGGTAAGAATAAGAGCCAAGCAGAAAAAGCGCCGTCGTTCAAATGGAAAACAATAGACACGGTGCCAAGCCCGATGATAACAAGCGCAACTCCAAGCATTAAGAGCTTTCTACCTAATATAGGGATTAGTCGGTAACTATTAGAGGCAGCTAACACACTACCTAACGCAAAAGGACTAATTGCAAGCCCGGATAAAATAGCCGAACGATTGAAACCAGTTTGCCAAGTTAGCGATAGGACGAAGAAAATACTAGTAAAAGCGGCAAAGTATACAAGCGATAAAAGCATACCTGAAACAAATTGATTATTTTTAAGTAGGTTGGGAGCAATTAATGGCTGATTTCCTTTCTTTTCTTGGTAGACGCTCCATTTGTAAAGAATGATAAAGAGTGGAATAGATAGCGCCATTAAAAGATAGTCTATCGGTTTGAAGTCATTTGCGCCGTTTGAGATAAGTGGAAAAAGTAATAGTAAAAGTGCAATGGTTAGTAGCCCAACTCCAGGCAAATCGAAGCTAATTTTTTTCGTGGAGACAGTTCTTTTGGGAAGATAAAGCATTGCTAGGACTAGCGTTACTAACACAAAAGGTACGTTAACGAAAAAAACTGCACGCCAACCATTTGTAGTTCCGAAAAGTTCAATTAAAAGACCTCCTGTAAGAGGTCCGATGGCAGTTCCCACACCAATAACAGATCCAAGAATTCCGAAGATTTTCCCAAGGCTTTTTCCAGAATACATATCCATAATTGTGGCATTGATTTGCGGGAAAAATAATCCGGCAGCAAGTCCCTGTATTACCCGGGAAATAATTAGACTATTTTCGGAATCTGCAAAACCAGCTGTCACACTCATAATTAGAAATAGCGTAATCCCGATAATGTAGATATTTTTTCGGCCAAATTTATCCCCGAGTCGACCAGCTAAAATAAGTACAAGTCCAAAAGCAAGCGCATAGCCTGAAATTACCCATTCGATGGTTTCACTCGTGGCATGTAGAGCAGTTGTGATATCAGGTAAGGCAACGTTGACAATTGTTGTATCTAATAATGAAATAAAAGCTCCAAGCATAATTGAAATAAGTGCTAAAGTATTACGTTTATTCGTCTGTTCCATGAATCATTCTCCTTTTTTGAAGCTTTTTGAGATATTTTCCATTATAAACCTAAAAACTCTGATGATAAAGAAGGAGCGAATGTTTCACGTGAAACATTTTACTTTGCGAGTAAGATTTGATAAGCTTCTTTTATTAAAAGGGCGGGGGTTAACGTATGGAAAATCGGAAGCAAATGATAAAAACGGAACGACTTTTTTTAAGCGAAATGACGTTAGCTGATACTGAAATATTGTTTGGTTACTGGTCAGATGATTCTGTTACTAGATACATGAATATTGAACCTTTCCAAAGTTTGCAACCGGTTGAAGAAATGATTCGGATGCTACGACAACTAGAAATTGAAGGAAAGGCACTTCGTTGTGTGATTATTTTGCAAGTAACAGGAGAAATCATTGGTACATGCGGATTTAATTATATTGATCATGAAAACCATCGGGCAGAAATTGCCTATGATCTAGGTACACGCTTTTGGAAACGGGGTTATGCGACGGAAGCAGTGAGAGCGTTGATGGAATGGGGAAAAGAATCATTTGAATTGCACCGAATCGAAGCAAAAGTAGACCCAAGAAATAGTGCTTCTATTGCATTGTTAGAAAAGCTTGGTTTTTCGAAGGAAGGTTTACTGCGGGATTATGAAAAAATTGGTGAGACATACCAAGATGTGCAATTGTTTTCGTGGATAGATGAAATTCAGTAGTAAATGTGTCGATTTTTTTACTAAATAGTGTAGATAAACCAAAAGTTATTATATCATAAAGATTTTGCCTTGTTTGTTCTATTTATTTATTGCTAGAATAAGGTTATCTAAAACACTTAAGGAGATTACACAATGACAAAAGAATATTATTTTATAAAACCAGAGTTAAGTTCTCCTGAAACAAAACAAGAAAACATTGATTCTTGGTTAAAGACACAAGATAAAACTTTTTACGATGCACAAATTGCGCAAGAACGTGATTACTGCTTCTGGTGTAATATTGTAGAAACGGCTAAACCAAATTCACGCACGAGTTATACTTCGATGGCATATACATTAAATGAACCCAACATGCTCAATTCAGCCGGCAAGACGAGTTTTATTTTATCAGAAGAAGAGGTATTATACATTCACACTTTATCTGTTGTTCGTGATGGTAAAGTGATTGATAAATTGGATGACATTAATGTAAAAGTACTTGACTATGTTCGTGATGAAAATCAAGCGAGTTTTAATGATGAGAAAAAAGTGACAGTACTTATTCGTGACTTACATTTAAATGATATCTTTATTGTGGAGACGACAATTGAGCGTAAATATGAAGAAAGCAGCATTCGCAATGACTTTTTCCGCTGGATTTATTCCGCGCCAAATTCCTACTGGACTTATGGAAAATACCGTTTTGAATTAAAAAATGAAACGGAGAAAAAATTAGAAGCGAATTTCCATTATTTCCGAGATGAAGCAGGCGCCATCTTAGAAAAAGACAAAGTTATGGTTGAACATAACGAATCTTATACAATCGAAAAAGAAGATTATATTGGAGAAGACGCAAAAGAACTTGAAATTACACCGTTTGTTGATTTTGTTACGGAGCAGTCGTATCCGCAAATTACAAAAACAATCAGTGACATTTATCAAAAATTCTATCAAGTAAACCTTGCTGAATTTGCGGCTGATATAGTGGCTGAACTAGATGAGTTACCGACATTAGACCATAAAATTAAGCATGCCATCGATTTTGTTCAAAAAGAAGTATACTATTTATATAATGAAACAGAGATGGATGGTCATGAACCTCAAGCTGCTGAAGTGACTTATAAAACGAAACAAGGCGATTGTAAGGCGAAAACAGTTCTTTTGAAAGTGATTTTAGATTATTTAGACGTGAATTCAGAGCTTATTTTGGTTAACTATGGTAGTGATGTATTCCTACCAGTTTATACACCGTCACCATTCAACTTTAACCATGCGATTTTAAAAATAACGCATAATAATCAAGTCTATTTTATTGATGCTACAATGAGTAGTGATCAAGGATTTTTGGCTAATCGTCAAAAAAATAGTTTTATGTATTATTTGGAAATTAAACCAGGGGCGGAATTGCAAAAACAAGAGCCATTTCAAGATGAAATTCCATCTGTGGAAGAAGTGGTTTACTGCGATGTTAAAGATAATGCGGCTGAAATTACTTTTGAAAGAAAATTACGCGGTGGAATGGCAAACGGGTCACGAGAAATGTTTAAAAATGATTCCAATAAAGACATTATCAATCGATATAATTTTTCGATTTATAGCAATATGACTTTATATAAAAAATATGAAGAAAATGAAGTTGATAGTCATTTTAGTAATACATCCATTCAAATTGTGGAAGATAATAAAGACTTAAATGAGCTTTCTATAATTTATAAAGCAACTATTTCCGATCCATATATTGTAGAAAATAAAAAGCGTTATTTACATTTTTGGAATTGGAATAATTTTATTGATGATGGTGCGGAAAAACATTTTCATAAGGATTTTCCATATTGGATTGATCGGAATGTCATCAAAACAGAACTTCATTTGACGACAGATAAATCAATTGATCAGCAAGAACGCTACACACGTCAAGAATGTGACATCAAATCTAAGTATTTGAACCATCGTATGACGAAGAAAATTCACAAAACGGAGCTTCTTGTTATTTAGAATATCGTCCATATCACAATCTCACTATTAAAGAGAAGGATTTGGAAGAATATGTGGAAGCTAATAAAGAAATTCTCAAGAGTAACTGGGGTATCGGTATTGATATCATTGAGGATGGATTGTTTAAGAAATTAGGTAAGTTATTTAAATAAAATAAAAAAAGCATCCTTTATAAAAGGGTGCTTTTTTTATAAATGGTCCCGACTGGTCTCGAACCAGCGACCCCCACCATGTCAAGGTGATACTCTCCCAACTGAGCTACAGGACCAGTAAACTCAGAAAATAAGTTTAGACGTTTATTTTCTGAATGGATTCACGTTCAATCATTTCGGTTTTAATAATCGTTGTTTTTGGTACATTTTTATCTTGATGGATTAAGCGGAATAATAAGTTAGTCGCTTTTTTCCCTAGTTTGTTGATTGGAATATCAATAGACGTTAGCGGCGGCGACAAGAAAGAGGACGCTACTTTATCATTATAGCCGATGACGGAAAAATCTGCAGGTATTTGTAAATTTTTATCGGCGGCCATTTTGTAAATGCTAAGGACTTTTAAATCGTCGGTTGCGAAAACTGCGGTTGGTTTATCTGGGCCTTCCATTAGGCGTAGTGCTGCTTTGTAGCTATCTTCTATACTATAACCGCTATCAATAATCCAGTCGTTACGTAAATCTAATTGGTGGTCAAACAGGCAGCTGCGGAAACCAGCAAGACGATCTATCGACACGTGATAATCGAGTGGAGCATGGATACAAGCGATTTTTTGATGACCTTGCTTGATTAAATGTTTTGTTAGAGCGTAACTGTCGCCAAAATTGTCGGTGTCAACAGAGTATATATTTTTGTAATGACCTTCTACTTTTCCGGTCACGACGATGGGGATATTATATGGGTCTAATTGGTGAAAAAAATCTTCATCAGCGGGAGAACTTAGCATAATAATGCCTTTTATCATTTTTTCTTGAATTTTGGAGAGGCATTTTTTAAGTTCGTCTTCGCTGTTTTTAGCAGTTTGAAGAATTAGGTCGAAATTTTCCAACTCAGCTTGAGTGGAAATCGATTGAATTATTTCGGAAAAAAATGGGTTTCCGGTTGTGGTTGTAGTAGAGCGATTTGAAATAACCATGATAGCATCAAAGCCCGAAGAGGTAAGTGCGCGTGCTAGTTTGCTTGGTTGGTAGTTTAGTTCGTCAATCGCTTCTAGTACTTTTTTTCGTGATTCTTCGGAAATGTTAGCTTGATTGTTTAGTACTCTAGATACCGTCGATTTTGAAACTCCCGCGTGTTTTGCTATGTCATATATGGTAGATGCCAAGGTAATCTTCCTTTCTCTCTCTATTGTTTCCGGTATCGGTTCCGGTCATTATCATCCATGTTTATATTACTCAATTTTCAAGTAAATGTCCAACTAGATGTTATCTATGCAAGAAAACTCACTATTAGCAACGTGTTAGAAAAAACATTAAAAATTGTGTTTGACAGAAAGCGCTTTCCATACTATAATTCTTCTTGTGGGAGCGCTCCCGGTTAGGAGGTAAATGATGACGAATTTAAGAAAACGACTTTCGCGTTTATATGCCGAAGATGTGGTAGATAGTTTGGCAGCTAGAATCGAAGCGCGGGTACAGCAAACGCAACAACGAAAGTTAACACGAAAAGATCAGTGGGACGAGAAAGATATTGTTTTAATTACATATGGGGACCAATTTAAAGAGGAATCCAAAAAAACGTTAAAAACTTTTAAGAAAATGTATGATAGTTATTTAAAATCGACTTTTGAGGTAGTTCATTTCTTGCCTTTTTATCCTTATTCTTCGGATGATGGGTTTTCGGTCATCGATTATAAAGCGGTGAACCCGGAACTTGGTGATTGGGAAGATATTAAGGAGATGGAACAGTCGGCGCGGTTGATGTTTGATTTTGTTTGTAATCATATGTCGGCGAAAAGTGATTGGTTTAAGCGATATTTGGCGGGTGACGAGGAGTTTAGGAACTTTTTTGTGGAAATGGATCCAAAGACGGACCTTAGTTCGGTAACAAGGCCACGTGCGACACCAGTGCTGACACCATTTCAATTTGATTCAGGAAAAGTAGGGCATATTTGGACGACTTTTAGTGAGGATCAAATCGATTTAAACTTTGCTTCTCCGGAAGTGCTTTACAAGATGATTGATGTTTTGATGTTCTATTTAGAAGAAGGTGCGGAATATGTGCGACTTGATGCGGTTGGCTTTATGTGGAAAGTGCCGGGAACGAGCTCGATTCATTTAGAAGAGACGCATGAAATCGTGAAATTATTTAGAGATTTAGTAGACATTGCAGCTCCGGGGACGATTATTATAACCGAAACCAATGTGCCGCATGTTGATAATATTAGTTATTTTGGAAATGGTGAAAAAGAAGCGCATATGGTTTATCAATTCCCGCTTCCACCACTTGTGCTCCATGCGATACATCATGGTAATGCAGAATTCCTCCGTAACTGGGCGAAGAATTTAGAGCTACCAGAAGGCAAGCGAACATTCTTTAATTTCCTTGCCTCACATGATGGGATTGGGTTAAATCCAGTGCGCGGCATTATTCCAGAAGCTGAAATTTTGGCTTTAGTGAATGATTTGGAGGAAGAAGGCGCGCTCGTTTCATATAAGCAAAATCCAGATGGTTCTAAGAGTCCGTATGAAATTAACGTGACGTACATGGATGCGCTAAGTAAACAGGCGGACACAGATGACTTGAGGATGTCGAGATTTCTTGTGGCTCATGCAGTACTAATGTCTATCCCAGGCGTTCCAGCCGTTTATGTTCAAAGTATTTTAGGAAGCCGCAATGATTATTCAGGCGTAGAAACAACAGGCCACAATCGCTCTATTAATCGAAAAAAATACGACTTGGCGGAAATTACAGCAGAGTTGGAACAAAGAGGCTCCTTACGAAAAGCAACTTATGATGCGTTAACGAAATTAATTAGCACACGAAAAGCGGAATCACTTTTCCATCCAGAAATACCGATGGAAGTTTTAGAATCTACGGCGGAATTGTTTGTTGTTAAACGTTCATCCGACGTGGAATCGATTATATTGATTCATAATTTATCAGAAAAAGAAGTGAGTTATTCACTAGACAGCGGTGTTTATACAAATCTTTATACGGGCTCCACGGTAACTGGGAGCGATTCCATAAAGCTTAGTGGCTATGAATTCTGCTGGCTAAAAACCAAAAATTACAGGGAGGAACAAAAATGAAGAAAAAGAGTCTTGTATTACTTGTTGTTGTGTTGGTTCTAAGTGCGGTTCTAGCTGCATGTGGAGGGAAAGAGTCTAGTAGTAAGGAAGTAACGATTGAATTTATGCATTCATCCGTTGAAAAAGAGCGTTTAGATGTTATTAATAAATTAATTGCTGATTTTGAAAAAGAAAATCCAACAATCAAAATCAAACAAATTCCAGTTGAAGAAGATGCGTTTAATACAAAAGTTGTCACACTTGCTCGCTCTGGTAAACTTCCAGCAGTTATGGAAGTAAGCCAAGATTTTGCCAAAGTAATGGATAAAGATGAGTTGATTGACCAAGATGCAGTGAAAGAAGTTATCGACTCGGTTGGAGAAGACAAATACTACGAAGGTGCAACAAACTTAGTACGTTCTGAAGATGGTAAAAGCTATATCGCAGCACCCTTAAGCGGTTGGGTTCAAGGTATTTGGTACAACAAAAAAGCTTTAGCCGATGCTGGTTTTGAAGAACCTAAAAACTGGGCGGATATTGAAAAAGTAGCGAAAAAATTCACAAATAAAGCAGATAAAAAATACGGTATTGCAATTCCAACAGCAGAAAGCACGATGAGTGAGCAAGCTTTCTCCCAATTCGCACTTTCTAATAAAGCCAATGTTTTAGATGCAAAAGGTAATGTAACGATTGATACACCAGAAATGAAAGAAGCACTTCAATATTATAAAGATTTGTCAGCATACACGATGCCTGGTTCAAATGATGTAACTGAAATTAAAGATGCATTTATGAATGGAACAGTTCCGATGGCAATGTACTCTACGTATATCCTTCCATCTGTTTATGAAGAAGGCGATCCAAAAAATATCGGTTTCGCAATTCCAGAAGAAAAAGAAAAAGCAGTTTATGGTACAGTTTCTGGTTTAACTATTTCAGCAGGACTTGATGATGAGCAAAAGAAAGCAACGAAGAAATTTGTTGAATACTTGTCTCAACCAGAAAATATGGCAACTTGGGTATTAATGTCTCCAGGTGGAGCGCAACCAGTAAATAAAGAAGTAGTAGAACAAAAAGCATACAAAGAAAATGAAGTAATTAAATCGTTTGGTGAACTTCCAAATGAAATCGCAGCATCATTCAATGACATCCAAGTTTTCGGACTTGTTGACGGTAAAAACCTTACAAAAATGGGAGATATTACTAGCTCAGGCATTATCGCACAGATGGTTAATAACGTAACTGTTGGCGGTGGCGATGTATCAGCGGACTTAAAAGCTGCACAGAAAAAAGCTGAAGAAGGTAAATAATCAAATAGCGGGGAGTTGAGTCTCCCCGTCTTTTTTAACAGTTTAGTACGTCGCTTTTTGATTTAAGGAGGCATTATGAAAACGAAAGTATATAAAAGGTCCGACTTTAAGTTAGCAATGATTTTACTTGCGCCAAGTTTTGTTTTACTGGCAGCACTTGTTTTATATCCGATGATTTCAAATATCCAGATTAGTTTTTTAGATATGCCACTAAATCCGAATATTAAATCAGTCTTTATCGGTTTACAAAACTATATAGATATTTTGAAGGATCCAGAGTTTTATAAATCACTAGGTCTTACTGTGGCTTATACAGTACTTGTAGTGGTTGGAAGTACTGGGATGGGACTACTTGTGGCGATTTTCTTTAACCGCGAATTTCGTTTTAGAAGAACGGCTCGGTCGCTTATTATTTTGTCATATGTAACACCATCTATTTCTCTTATTTTTGCATGGAAATATATGTTTAATAATGGTTATGGCGTAATTAATTTTATGACTGTGGATGTACTCCATCTGTTCAAAGAAGCGCCACTTTGGTTTGATAATCCAGTTTCTAGTTTCTTTTTAGTAACCTTTTTTGCAATATGGCGTTACTTCCCGTATGCATTTATTTCGTTTTTAGCGATTTTGCAAACGGTCGATAAGTCGCTTTATGAGGCGGCTGATATGGACGGAGCGAACATTTGGGATAAATTCAAAATTGTTACTTTGCCAGCGATTATGCCGGTACTTGCGACAGTTATTACGCTTCGTGCGATTTGGATGTTCTATATGTTCACCGATGTATACTTACTCACGAATAAAGTAAACATCCTTGGAGTTTATTTATATAAAACAGCATTCGCATTCAATGATTTAGGGAAAGCAGCAGCGATTTCTGTCATATTATTTGTCATTATTTTTGTTGTGATTATTTTTGCAAGAAAGCGGGTGGATTTGAATGGCGGTAAGTAGTAAAAAGTCAAAAAGAACAAAGAAAATCGCGTTTTATGTGACGATGGTTGCATTTTTATGTATCACGTTGTTCCCATTTGCGATTATGTTAATGACTTCATTTAAGAGCAGTAAAGAAGCCATTTCAACACATCCAACATTTTTCCCGAAAGAATTCACTTTCCAGCATTACATCGATATTTTCAACCCAGATATTTTTCCGTTTTTAACGTACTTTAAAAATAGTTTGGTTGTTTCGGTTTTTGCGGCCGGGATTGCAGTTGTTTTGGGGATTTTAGGCGCTTATGCGTTGTCGAAATTACGCTTTAAAGGGCGTATGACGATTAATGCGAGTTTTTACACGGTTTATATGTTCTCCGGAATCTTGTTAATTGTTCCGTTGTTTAAAATAATTTCGAGTTTGGGGTTATATGATACGGAAACAGCTTTAATTATCACGATGGTTGTACAAACACTACCAACTGCAGTATTTATGCTGAAAAGTTATTTTGATACGATTCCAACTGATATTGAAGAAGCAGCAATGATGGACGGGCTGAATCGCTTCCAGATTATCTTACGAATTATTGTTCCGCTTGCGATTTCGGGTATTGTTTCTGTGTTCGTATACTGCTTCATGGTAGCTTGGAATGATTATCTGTTTGCTTCGATTTTCTTATCTAGCGCAGAGAAATTCACGTTACCGATTGGCTTGAATACATTATTTAGTACACCTGATTATATTTGGGGTAGAATGATGGCTGCATCGCTTGTTACGGCGCTTCCAGTCGTTATTATGTACGCAATTTCAGAACGATTTATCAAAGGAAACTTAACAGACGGTGGAGTTAAGGGATAAGAAAGGAAGTTATTGAAAATGAAAAAATTAGTAGCGACAGCGCCTCGTGTGGCGGAATTAGTAGAATATAATGATCGTGAAGTTTTAGAAGATGAAGTGAAAATTAAAGTTCAATTCGCTTCTCCAAAACATGGTACAGAAGTAGTTGATTTTAGAGGAATTAGTCCTTTTATTGATGAAGAATTTTCACCAGAATGGAATTTATTTGTTTCACGTGAAACAAATAGTGCGCGAGGCATTGTATTTGGCGAGTTTCAGCTAGGTAACATGGTCGTTGGTGAAGTAGTTGAATGTGGGAGCAAAGTAACAGAATACGAGCTTGGAGATATCGTTTGTTCTTACGGACCGATTATGGAAACTGTTATTGTAAAAGCTGTCGATAATTATAAACTACGTAAATTGCCAAAAGGTGCTAATTGGAAAAACGCGGTTTGCTATGACCCGGCTCAATTTGCGATGAGTGGCGTGCGTGATGCACATGTTCGTGCGGGCGATTATGTTGTTGTTGTCGGACTTGGTGCGATTGGTCAAATTGCGATTCAACTGGCGAAAAAAGCTGGAGCAAGTGTTGTTATCGGGGTGGATCCACTTAGTCATCGTCGTGAAATTGCTGAAAAACATGGAGCAGATGCTACTTTTGATCCAATTACGACAGATGTTGGCTTAGAAGTGAAGCGTCTTACTGGTAAACTTGGTGCGGATTCGATTATTGAAACGAGCGGGAATGCGGCTGCACTTCAAGCGGCACTACGCGGAATAGCTTACGGCGGAACAATTTCTTATGTAGCCTTCGCGAAACCTTTCCCAGAAGGATTTAATCTTGGTCGGGAAGCTCATTTCAACAATGCGAAAATTGTCTTTTCACGTGCGGCTAGTGAACCAAATCCGGATTATCCGCGCTGGGATCGTAAGCGTATCGAGGAGACTTGTTGGGAACTACTGATGAACGGTTACTTGGATTGTTCGGACATTATTGATCCAGTCGTTCCGTTTGCAGATTCAGCTGAGAGCTACATGAAATACGTCGATCAACAACCTGATTTAAGTATTAAAATGGGGATTACCCTTTAAGGAGCGATAATAATGAAATTAGGCACACAAAACCAAGCATTTTTCCCAGAAAATATAGAAGAAAAATTTGCTTATGTAAAAGAAATGGGCTTTGAAGGTTTTGAAATTGATGGTAAATTACTTGTTGAAAATTTGGACGAAGTGAAGAAAGCTATCGAAAAAACGGGGCTACCTGTTAGTACTGCATGTGGTGGCTATGACGGCTGGATTGGTGACTTCATTGAAGAGCGCAGACTGAATGGTTTAGAAGAAATTAAAGCGATTTTAGAAGCTTTAGCAGAAGTCGGTGGGCAAGGGATTGTCGTTCCAGCGGCGTGGGGGATGTTCACGTATCGTCTTCCGCCAATGGTTTCGCCGCGTAGCCAAGCCGGAGATTTCAAAGCAGTGAGCGAGTCGTTGGTTTATTTGGACAAAATTGCTGGTGAAACTGGGACGAAGGTTTATCTTGAGCCGCTTAACAGATACCAAGATCATATGATTAATTTGCTAAGTGATGCGCAAAAATATATTGATGAAAATGAACTTAAAAATGTAGAAATTATCGCTGATTTCTATCATATGAATATTGAAGAAGATAGCATTCCGACTGTGCTTGAGACGTATAAAGATTCGATCGGTCACATTCATGTTGCTGACAATCATCGCTACCAACCAGGAAGCGGTAGCCTTGATTTTAAAACAAGTTTTGATCAACTGAAAAAGAACGGTTACAACGGATTTTTAACTTTTGAATGTCGTGTTCGCAGTGAAAATCCAGAACAAGCTTATAAAGATGCGTTGGCACATTTAAAAAGCTGTTTAATTTAAAATAGAAAATCCGTCCCAATTAAAGCGGACGGATTTTTCTAAAAGGAGTTTCGGATATGAAGAAAAGAGTTGCAATTATCGGTGCTGGACAAGTCGCTGAGAAGGTCCACGCTGCGTATTATAAGACAAGAAATGAACTGGAGCTTGTAGCTGTTTGCGACCCAAGTTTGGAGCGTGGCGAAGAGTTTCGTGCGAACAATGGTTTTGAGAAGCATTATGCTACGGCAGAAGAGATGTTTGCGGTCGAGAAAATCGATATTATTAGTATTTGCACGCCTAATCGGTTCCATTTTGATAATGTGATGTTGTCACTAGCGAATGGAGCGGCCGTTATGTGTGAAAAGCCACCCGCAATGAGTGCGGCGGAAGCGAAAGCAATGTGGGAACTTGCGGAAGAAAAAGGCGCGATTTTGGCGTATGATTTTCATCATCGTTTTTCCAGTGAAGCACAGTTTTTAAAGAGAAATTCGGCGCTTCTAGGTGAAATTTATTGTGTGAAAGCAACTGCGCTTCGTCGTTCTGGCGTGCCGGGTTGGGGAACTTTTACGAATAAAGAAATGCAAGGCGGGGGTCCGCTGATTGATATGGGAATTCACATGCTCGACGCGGCGATGTTTGTCCTTGGTTTTCCAAAAGTGAAGAAAGTAACGGCAAAAAGTTTTCAAAAAATCGGAACCAAGAAAAGTGCGGGGACATTTGGTTCATGGGATCCGGAAAAATATACGGTAGAGGATTCTTTATTCGGCTTTATTGAACTGGAAAATGGAGGATTAATTGAATTAGATACTTCTTTTGCGCTACATATCAAGCCAGAAAGTGCGCTAAATGTTGATTTTTTCGGTGATTTAGCAGGAGGCAGTTTATACCCGGCTGAAATTTATACAGATAATGCAGGTGAATTTCAGTTGTTAGAGAAGTTAGGACAACTGGAAGAAAATAAACACGAAAACAGCATGAAAGCATTTGTTGATAGCGTTCTTGGTGCTGGAAAAGTGGAACTTGCTGGCGCTGAACAAGGTTATATCATACAAAAAATTGTTGAAAGTTTATACGAATCGGCAGAAAAAGGTGAGAGTGTTTCTTTATGAAGAAAATAATCGAGAAGGAATTTGCATTAAATTATCTAAATAAATATGGTAGCCAAATGACTGTGGGAAATGGCTATTTGGGCGTGCGCGGTGCTCTTGAAGAAGAATATCCGGAGCAAGTTCGCGGTATGTATGTGGCGGGGATTTATAATCGTCCGAGCGGTTCGCTGAGTTCGGAACTTGTTAATTTGCCGGATGTGACGCGTTTCCAAGTGATGCTTGATGGGGAAAATTTTTCGATGCAAGCGGGGAAAGTCCATGCTTACGAGCGTTATTTAGATATGAATACAGGAGAATTAATTCGAAAAATTACTTGGGAAAGTAGCGCGGGCAAGAAGTATCAACTGAATTTTCACCGATTTGTTTCAAAAGCAGCAAAGCACGTCATTGCTGCTAAAGTGGAGATAATGCCTTTGAGCGGTGCGGCGAAAGTCAAAGTAAAAACTGGTATTGATGCGCAACAAACTAATTTTGGAACACAGCAGCTGGCGGAGTTGAGTCTACGAATTTTTGATGAGAAGTTGATGGTTGGCGAATATGAGACCATCGAGAGCAAACAGCATATTACAATAGCAACAAAAGTGAATAAAAAAGGGATTTTCACTGCGAAAAACAGACAATTAATGACCGAAGTAGAGCAAGAAATCGCTGAAAATCAACTATTTACTTTGGAGAAAATAAGCATGGTTAAAACATCCCTGGATCAAGTGGATGCGGAACTTCCAAATACGACTTATGCAGAATTGAAAAGAGCTTCGGAAACTTTATGGGCAGATTTTTGGGAGCATGCGGGTGTCCGTGTTGAGAGCACGAATGATTTTGACCAATTTGCACTAGATTTTGCGTGCTATCACTTAGAAATTATGACGCCGAAAGATGATTTTCGTTGTAGTGTTGGTGCGAAAGGGCTGACCGGGGAAGGTTACAAAGGGCATGTTTTTTGGGATACAGAAATTTTTATTATGCCATTTTTCCTTTATAATAAGCCGGAAATTGCCAAACAATTATTAAAATATCGCTACCTTCATTTGAAAGAAGCGAAAGAAAAGGCAACGAAAAACGGCTATAATGGGGCGCTTTTTCCGTGGGAAAGTGCATTCTCTGGCGAAGAAGAAACGCCTGAATTTGCAGCGATTAATATTCGAACTGGCACACGTCAAAAAGTAGCGTCGGCGATTTCGGAGCATCATTTAGTTGCGGATATTGCTTATGCGGTTTGTGAATATGAAACGGCGACTAAGGATGCTCAGTTTATGAAAGAGTGTGGTTCAGAGCTGCTCCTTGAAACAGCGGAATTTTGGCTAAGCCGTGCAACTAATCGTAATGGACGACTGGAAATCCTTGATGTGATTGGTCCAGACGAATACACCGAGCATATCGATAATAATACGTATACGAATTATATGGCACACTATAATGTGAAAAAAGCTTTAGAATGGAATAAAGATAATGCAGATTTTGTAGCCCGTGCAGAAGCTTTTCTTGAAAAAATCTATTTACCTGTCGCAAATGAGTCTGGCTTAATTCCGCAAGATGATACTTTCTTAGAAAAAGATTGGATAAATTTGGATAAATATAAGGCGGCACAAGGAACACAAGGGATTCTACTAGATTATTCTCGTCAAGAAGTGAACGAACTACAAATCTTAAAGCAAGCAGATTTAGTCATGTTGTTTTACCTGTTTCCGAGGATGTTTGCACCAGATGCTGTGAAGCAGAATTTGGATTACTATGAAAATCGAACAATTCATGATTCCTCTTTAAGTAAAGCAATCCATGCAATTGTAGAAAATCGAACTGGAAATCGCGCACAAGCCTACCAATTTTTCCAAGAAGCGTGTTTAATTGACCTTGGAAATGAGCCGCATTCATCGGATGACGGGCTCCATGCGGCCTCACTCGGCGCAATATGGTTGGCGGTGGTTTTTGGATTTGCGGGTATAGATACTAGTGGAGAACTACTTGAAATCGCGCCAAACATACCGGATTCCTGGCAATCTGTGGCATTTGAATTCTCTTGGAAAGGTGAAAAAATCTTGGTAGAAATTGCGCAAAACAGATTACACCTTTCAAAAAGCACAAAAAGCGTGCTAGAATTAGTTATTCACGGAGAAAAACATCAATTAACAGATACATTAACTATTAAGTTGGATCAGAAGGATGTGTCTTTATGAAAATTGTCATTGCACCGGATTCATTCAAAGAAAGTTTGACGGCGCATGAGGTGGCAGAGTATATTAAAGAGGGCTTTCAAGAAATTTATCCGGATGCTGATTATCATTTACTCCCTGTCAGTGATGGCGGGGAAGGTACGCTAGAGATTTTAAGTAAAGCTTTAGGTGCGAAAAAAATGAAAATCGATGTGTCCGGCCCTTTTGGTGACCCAGTTTCAGCACAAGTTGCTTTTACGGATGGGAACAAAAAAGCTTTAATAGAAATGGCCGAAGTTTGTGGTTTGCACTTGGTTCCGACGACTAGACGCGATCCACTTCAAGTGAGTACTAAAGGAGTGGGCGAGCTAATTTTGCACGCCATGGAAAAAGGTGCGACCGAGATTATTATTGGGATTGGTGGAAGCGCTTCAAACGATGGCGGAATTGGCATGGCTAGTGCGCTTGGCTATGAATTCCTAGATGCAGAAAATAATATCGTCAACCCGATTGGCGCAAATTTAGCTGATATAGCAACCATTCGTTCCGAAAAAGTCCCAGCTGAACTAGAAAACATCACAGTAAATATTGTGACGGATGTCGAAAACCCACTTTGTGGAGAAGCTGGCGCATCGTATGTGTTTGGTCCACAAAAAGGGCTAGCCGTTACAGATTTAGCAACAGCTGATGGGGCAATGCGCCAGTTTTATCAGTTAGCGAATCCCGCCATGGTTACAATGCCGCGAGCAGGTGCCGGGGGTGGGATTGGTGCTGGACTTGTGACGTTTGCAAAAGCTAACCTTTTATCGGGAATTGATTTTGTTATTGAAGCACTTCAAATCAAAACCATTTGTGAGGATGCAGATTTGGTCATTGTTGGCGAAGGGAAAATGGACGGGCAAACCGCACAAGGGAAAGCTCCTGTGGGTGTTGCGAAAGTAGTGCCGAAAGAAACACCAGTTTTTGCAATTTGTGGAAGTGTTGGTGAAGGACTAGAAGCAGTATATGAAGTCGGAATCAGCGCAGTATTTCCATCCATTGCCAAACCAGCAACTTTAGAAAATATACTGAAAGAAACACCAAATAATTTAAGAAGAACCGCGCGAAATGTTGCGGCAGTTTGGAAAGGACGAGTAGAATGACAACAGCATTAAAAGGAGTAGTTTTCGATTTAGATGGCGTCATCACGGATACAGCACATTATCATTACTTAGCCTGGAAAAAAACAGCTGAGAGTATTGGAATCGAATTTGATGAAGCATTTAATGAGAATTTAAAAGGAGTAAGCAGAATTGACTCCCTACTTCTTATTTTAAAGAAAGACGGTCGCGAAAATGACTTTACAGAAGAGCAGATCGAAGCTCTTGCAGCTGATAAAAATGACTTTTATGTTAGCTTGCTAAAAGAAATTACGCCAGCGGATGTTTTACCAGGAATTAAAGAACTTATAGTGGATCTTAAAAAGCAAAATCTCAAATGCGCAATTGCATCTGTTTCGAAAAATGCTCGGACGGTTTTGAGCGCATTAGAAATGGAACAAGAATTTGATTATATTGTCGACGCGGCTAAAATCACTAAATCAAAACCTGATCCAGAAATTTTTGTGGAAGCTTGCCGTGGTCTAGGTTTAGAAACATCAGAGGTAGTCGGAATTGAAGACGCTCAAGCTGGAATTGAAGCAATAAATGCAGCTGGAATTGTAAGCGTTGGTGTTGGTTCTGGACTCCGTGACGCGGATATGACTGTGAAAAGTACAGGTTTGCTAGATTTACGCATTTTAGAAATCTTACATAGCAAATAAAATGTTTCACGTGAAACAAAAGTGTCAAAAAATGAACAAAAAGCAAGATATATTGCTATTCTAAAACCCTTTACTTGACCACGATACAACTTTGGAATATTCTGAATGTGAGGTGGATATGTATGGCGATTATTTTTGCAAAAGAAGATGACTTGGAAGAGATTATTAGTAGCCATCCTAAAATATTACTTAACTTTTGGGCAGAGTGGTGCGCACCGTGTCGCTGCTTTTGGCCAACACTTGAGCAATTCGCTGAGATGGAAGAAGGTAATGTCCAAGTTGTGAAAATTAATGTAGATAAACAACGCGCATTAGCTCAGAAATTTGATGTAAAAGGAATACCAAATTCGCTTGTTCTTGTTGATGGAGAAATTAAAGGCGGGATTGCTGGTATTGTAAGTTGTGATGAACTTAGAAGCAGATTTAAAAGTTTGGCAAAATAAAAATTCCGCGATACCAGTTAATGGTCGCGGAATTTTTTGTTTCACGTGAAACATTTATTATTTGAAAACGCGGAAACGATCAGCGTCATCGATGAATTCTTTTTCGCCAGCTTCTTGAACGATGTTACCAAACGGCATTTGCGCGCGTAAGTTCCAGCTTGCAGGAATATTCCATTCAGCTTTAACAGCATCGTCAATTAGTGGGTTGTAATGTTGTAGAGATGCACCAATTCCAGCGTTTGCAAGAGCAACCCATACTGAATGTTGTGCAATACCTGAAGATTGTTCAGACCATACAGGGAAGTTGTCTGCATATAGAGCGAAGTTTTCTTGTAAGCCTTCAATAACAGCAGTATCTTCAAAGAAAAGAACTGTTCCGTATCCAGCGCGGAAAGAACCAACTTTTTCTTCTGTAGCTGCAAAGTTTTCAGCAGGTACGATAGCGCGTAATGTATCTTCTACGATATTCCAAAGTTTATCATGGTTTTCTCCTAAAAGAATGACAGCGCGAGAGCTTTGGGAGTTGAATGAAGATGGGCTATATTTAACAGCGTCTTTAATAATTTCTTCAATTTTGGAATCCTCAACGGAAACGTTTTTATCTAGTGCATAAATGGAACGACGAACTTTAATAGAATCTAAAAATGTATTAGTCATAATAATAAAACTCCTTTGTTAATGTTATTTACTTACATAAGTATAGCAACTATTCATTAATTTGCAAGTGTTTTTGTCGGAAAAAGAATATGTAAGCGCTAAACCTATTCAGGCTCTTATGAAAAAATTTTTTTAGCAAATTACTTGATTTTAAGAACGTTTGTTCGTATAATAAAGTTAAGAGGTGATAATGATGGTTACGGCAATTCAGAAAGAGCAAGTGCGAACAGAGAAGAATGCTGCTTTTTTAACGAGTCGGCCAGAAGTGGATTATTTAGAGCGCGAAAGCTTTTTTATCACATTAAAAGATGCTATAAAGCGAGAATGGGTCGTTCGTTTAAAATATTTTCAAGAAGCAGATGTATCTTCTCTGCGTTTAGCGCCATTTGAATATCCTTCCGCATTTCTTGGGCTTGGAGAGATTGAAACACAGGACTTAGTGCCGCTAGAAATAGATATGTTAACGGAAGAAGTTATTTTGAAAGATATTGTTGGGTATGAGTATGTAATCGAATTTAGAGATATTATAGATGTGGAATTATTGTAGGAACAGTCGTTTATTCGACTGTTTTTCTTGTCAAAAAAGTAATCAGTATGTATAATGGTTGTTATGACAATTATTGTTACGACAATAGAAATGAGGATAAATATGCGCGGATATTATGATGAAATATCATTTGATGTAAATACGACAGCGAAGAAAATGCATTTATTTTTGCTGCGTTCGATTGCAAGTTATGATGTGACACCAGAGCAATGGTCAGTTTTAGAGGGGATTGAGGCGAACGAGCCGATTTCGCAAAAAGAGATTGCTCTTTGGACGAAAAAGGACACGCCAACCGTGAATCGGATTGTCGATGTTTTACTTAGGAAAGAGCTTGTTGTGCGGGAAGTGAGTACAGAAGATAGACGGATTTCACTTTTATCTTTAACGGACAAAGGGAGAAAAGAGACGAATGAACTCCGCGATATCGTGGAGGCGAGTTGTGAAAGAATGTTTGCTGGGATTTCTCGCGCAGATTTGGAACAATTCACGGCTATTTTAAAGAACATTTCTACTAATATAGAGTAAAGAGGGGTAAATTTTGGAAAATAAGACAAGACTTTGGACGAAGGACTACGTATTTTTATTGTTAGGAAGTGTACTTTTATATATTGGATTTATGGTGTTTATGCCTACGTTGCCGGCTCGCATTATTGAACTAGGTGGAACGCAAATGGAAGCGAGTTTGGCGGTGGGGCTATTCTCCATCGTAGCACTATTAATGCGGGCGATTGCTGGGAGTTGGAATGACAAATTCGGACCGAAAGTACTTATTATCGTGGGCTTTTTGATTTTAATTTTAACTACAGTGAACTTTTATTGGTCAACGGCGGTGGCGGCCCTTCTCATATTACGGCTTTTTCACGGGGCTGGCTGGGGTATCGGAACAACTTCTATTGCTACAGGCGTTTCTAAACTCGTGCCACCAAGCAGAACGGGAGAAGGTATTGGTTTTTATGGGCTTACGACTGCACTTGGAATGTCACTTGCGCCGATTATCGCTATTTTAATTATGAATTATTTTTCTTTCGATGTTTTAGTGACGTTTTCGCTTGTTTTGATGGTGTTTATTTTAATTTTGATGACACAGGTGAAAATTCCAAAATCAGAAAAGATTGTACATCAAAAAATGAAATTGTTTGAGAAAACGGCCTTGCTTCCGGCGGGCTTGTGTTTATTAATGGCTATTCCGCTTGGTGGGATCCAGACATTTATGATGGTATATGGAACAGAACTGGGGATTTCGACAACGTGGATATATTTTATCGGGCAAGCGATTATGGTTCTTGTAAGCCGTTTGTTTGCTGGGCGACTTTATGATACGAAGGGACACCGTTTTGTTATTATTCCAGGAGCGCTTTCGATGATAATTGGGATATTAATTCTTTCTTTTGCAACTGGTGCAATCAGCTTGTTTATCGCATCGTTATTCTTCGGGTTAGGTTACGGGATGTCGCAACCGGCGCTTCAAGCACTGGCTGTGGACCGGGCTGCACCGCACAATAAAGGTACCGCGAACGGGACTTTTCTTTCGGGAATGGACATTGGAATGGCTGTTGGTAGTTTTGGTTTGAGTATTGTTGCGACTTACTACAATTATGCTATTATGTATCGCACAGCAATTATTGCACTTGTTGTATTTTTTGCTGTGTATTGGTTTACTTTAGGACGAAAAGTGAAAAATAGCTAACATCTTTTGTGAAGTGTTTTTCAAAAAGTAGAAGTGCGAGAATTGCTTTAAATAGCGGTTTCTCGTGCTTTTTTAATGTCAGAAAGTTTAAACATCACATTTATTTGTAGATTTAGTATAAATTTTCTGAAAAACAGCTCTGTTTCTGCTATAATATACAAAAGTACAAAAGGCAGTGTTTACTTTTAAGCGCTGAAAAATCCGAATATTGTGTAGAATATCACAGGTTCGGCTTTTTTATTTCTTAACAACAGAACTTCGAAAAGCATAAGTGTAACGAGGAAGGCTCATATCTGGCCAATAAGTATTCGATTATTGGTGAAAATTTTTGTAAGTAATTGGGGAAATTTGAAGACAGGAGAGATGTTGAGTGGAACGTGTTTATAATTTTTCGGCAGGTCCGGCAGTTTTACCAGTACCGGTACTTGAAAAGGTTCAAAGGGAGCTACTCTCTTACAATGGTTCAGGAATGTCAGTAATGGAGCTGAGTCACCGTTCAGAATTATTTCAAAACATCCTAGACGATGCGGAGAGCTTAATTCGAGAATTGATGGAGATTCCAGAAAATTACAAAGTACTATTTTTGCAAGGTGGCGCGAGTTTGCAATTTGATATGGTGCCAATGAATCTTGCAAATGGCAAAAAAGCAGCGTATGTAAACACTGGATCTTGGGCGAAGAAAGCAATTTCCGAAGCTAAGAAAATTCAGGGTGTAGAGGTGGAAGTAATTGCCTCATCGGAAGACCGCAATTTCAGCTATATTCCTGAGATTCCTACAGTTTCTAGTGACGCGGCTTACTTACATGTAACTACAAATAATACAATCGAAGGAACAGCAATGTTTGATGTGCCAGACTCAGCTGTCCCGGTCGTTGCGGATATGTCCTCCAATATTTTATCGAGCGTTTATGATGTGAAAAAATTTGGCTTAATTTATGCAGGAGCGCAAAAGAACATTGGGCCTGCTGGATTAACGCTTGTCATCGTGCGCGAAGACTTGATAGGGCAAGTAGAGGGACTTCCTTCTATGTTAGATTTTAAAGTACAAGCCGAGAATGATTCCATGTATAACACACCACCGACATTTGCCATTTATGTAGCAAAATTAGTATTTGAATGGATTAAGGAGCAAGGTGGCGTTGCTGGAATTGAAGCGTTGAATCGCAAAAAAGCGGCCTTATTATATAATTATATTGATCAATCGGATTTCTTTTCTTCACCGGTCGAACCTTCTGCTAGATCGCTCACGAATGTTCCTTTTGTGACGAATTCAGCGGAGTTTGATAAAGCTTTTGTTCAAGAAGCTGAAGCAAATGGTTTTAAAAACTTGAAAGGACATCGCTCAGTGGGCGGTATGCGAGCAAGTCTTTATAATGCATTTCCAATTGAAGGGGTGGAAGCTCTAATCGCCTTTATGGAAAAATTTGCAAATGCAAGAAAAGGGGGAGAAGTACGTGTTTAATATCCAAACGTTTAATGCTATCGCAAAAGAAGGCTTAAAGACATTTGATCTCGAAAAATATGTGATTGATGCAAATCAGCCAGCAGACGGGATTTTACTACGGAGTTACAACTTACACGATTTTGACTTTCCGGAGACAGTGAAGGCAGTTGCCCGAGCTGGTGCAGGAGTTAATAATATCCCAGTAGAAAATTGTTCTGAAAAAGGTATTGTTGTATTCAATACACCTGGCGCGAATGCCAATGCTGTGAAAGAACTAGTTCTTGCGAGTTTATTCGTTTCGGCGCGCCCAATTTTGGAAGGAACGGAATGGGTCAAAGAACTGCCGGCTGAAGATGATGTCGAGCAGAAAGTCGAAGCTGGGAAGAAAGCCTTTGCGGGAACAGAACTTGCTGGCAAAAAACTTGGGATTATCGGTCTAGGCGCAATTGGTGCATTGGTAGCCAATGACGCTTTATCGCTTGGGATGGATGTGGTTGGATACGATCCATTCGTTTCAGTAGACACGGCTTGGAGAATTTCTAAAGAAGTGGAACGTGCGATGACGATAGAAGAAGTTTTGGCCACATGCGATTATTTAACAGTTCATGTGCCTTTAACGGATAAAACACGTGGCATGTTTAACGCAGATACACTACAATTAGTGAAGGATAATGCTGTTTTATTAAACTTTTCTCGTGGTGAGTTAGTGGATTCAGCCTCTGTGAAAGAAGCTTTAGATGATGGACTTTTACGTTTATATATTACAGATTTCGCGACAAAAGAATTACTAAACCACAAAAAAGTGCATGTATTTCCTCATTTAGGTGCATCGACGGAAGAAGCCGAAACCAACTGTGCTAAAATGGCTGCGAAAGAACTGCAATCATATCTTGAAACAGGTAGTATTAAAAACTCGGTTAATTTTCCGAACGTGGAAATGCCGTATAATGGACATCCGCGAATTGGAATTTGTCACAAAAACATTCCTAATATGGTCGGACAAATTACGACGGAGCTAGGGAAATATTCGTTAAACATTTTAGATATGATAAATCGCAGTAAAAATGAATATGCCTACACATTAATTGATATTGATAAGGAAACGCAAGCTAATTTGGAACAACTGAAAAGTGATTTATTAGCTGTGCAAGGGGTTTTGCGTGTTCGAGTTATTGAACCATTAGGTGTTACGGTTTAAAATTATTACCCGGGAAATAATGAGAGCATGAAACTTTATGGTTATTGCCAGACGGGTTCATGCTCTTTTACTAAAAAGGAGGATAACAATGGTAAATATACGTCCATTTAAAGCAATTCGTCCGATTAAAAATTTAGCGGAAAAGGTGGCTTCCTTGCCATATGATGTACTTAATTCGGAAGAGGCGCGCGAACTTGGTGATGCAAATAAGTATTCTTTTTTACATATTGATAAGGCGGAAATTGATTTAGATCCGGCGGTTTCCCCTTACGACCCAGCTGTTTATCAAAAAGCAGCGGATAATTTGGAACAATTTGAGTTGGATGGTTGGCTTGGTAGAGAAGCAAACCCGGCATTTTATATTTATCAACTGACGATGGATGGTCGCCCGCAAACAGGGCTGGTTGTTTGTACGTCGATTGATGATTATACCAATGGGAAAATTAAAAAACATGAGTTAACTCGTGAAGAGAAAGAGTTAGACCGGATTCGTCATGTAGATGTTTGTGATGCAAATACAAGTCCGATTTTCCTTACTTATCGTGGAAAAGAAGCAATTAATGCACTTGTTGAGTCTTGGGTGAATGAAAATGAGCCTGAATATGACTTTGAGAGCTTCCACGGGGTCGCGCATAAGGTTTGGGCAATTACGGACGCACATATTTTAGAAGACCTGTCAGCGGCGTTCTCGGAAGTCCCAGCGCTATATATCGCAGACGGTCACCATAGAACGGAATCTGCTGTGAAAGTTGGTTTGAAACGGCGCGAGGAATTCCCAGAGGCTGGGCCAGAAGCAGAATTTAATTTCTTTTTATCAGTTGTTTTCCCAGAAGAGCAATTAGAAATTCTTGATTATAATAGGGTTGTGAATGTGCCAATTGAAGCGGATTTCCTTAGCAAAGTAGAGGCTAGTTTTGACGTGGAGAAGGTTGGAAAAGAAGCATTTAAACCAGAGAAGCCAAAACAAGTAGGGATGTATTTAGATGGAAATTGGTACAAACTTACGGCGAAAAGCGAAGTGATTCCAAACGATGTTATTGGTCAGCTGGATGTTTCAATATTACAATCGCAAGTTTTAACGCCAATTTTTGGGATTGAAGATATTCGCCGTGATAACCGCATTGATTTTGTCGGCGGAATACGTGGACTGAGCGAGCTAGCGCGTTTAGTTGATAATGGCAGTCATTCAGTGGCATTTGCGATGTACCCGCCGACAATGGACGATTTACTTAGTGTAGCAGATGCCGCAGAAATCATGCCGCCAAAATCGACTTGGTTTGAACCGAAATTATTAAGTGGGCTGTTTGTCCATGATTTAGAAAGTAAATAATTTTAATATGAAGCAAATTAGTTACTTTTATTCTGAGGAAAATGAGTCTGAGATCAACCTTGAGATATGGAAAGTGTTTATGAATAAAAGTGAAGCTGAGCGAAAAATTCATTTTGATTATACAGGTATTGTGTTTGATATTAAGCTGGGAGAGGTCGGGAAAGTGGACTTGCCAGAGCGGGTTCAAATGCTGATTGATAAAAATGGAATGGAAGCTTTGCCGATTTTAGTTGTAGATGATGCAGTATACAATTATGGGGAGTTTTCTGTGATTGATGCAGTTGAGGAATTACTGGATGTGGGTGTTTCTATCCAAGTGGAAGAAGATTGAGATCAAAAAGCCGGTCGGGAAATTAATCCTGGCCGGCTTTTTTACTATTTTTTCTTTTTCCAGATAACTAGAGCTGTGGATGATAGGAAGACCCCAAGTAGAGCTGATTTCCATGGTGCGGAATCGCCTGTTTTTGGTAGGGTATCTGAAGCTTTTTTCACTTCGGTTGTCTTTAAATTAGACGGTTTCGTTGTTCTTTTATCTGGTAAAGGTTGGTCGATGTTTGTGTTTTTCGTGTAAATGTAGTTGACAGTTTGTGCGCTATTTGTGAATTGTCCAGTCGCATTGGTTGGTTCGGCGGATAATGTGTAGCCGTCGATTTGTTTGGCAGTGGCGTTATATGTGTCGCCAATAGTTCCGTTTAGGGTTTCGGATGGAGCGAGCGTTTTGCCATTAGCATCCACGTAATTCACTGTTACAGGCTCTGCTGCTACGATATTTTTAGTATACACATATGTCACTGTTTGGCTACTTGTGTTGAATGTTCCGGTTGCGTTATCTGGTGTAGTTGTTAGCGTATAGCCGTCGATATTTTTTGGCTCAGTTGTGTAATTATCTCCTACTGTTCCAGAAATTTTAGTGGCGGAGCTCAGTTGTTTATTATTTTCGTCAACATAGTGAATTTCTACAACTCCTTTTTCAGGGGTTGGATTTTTTGTGTAAATATAGTTGACGGTTTGCGCGCTACTTGTGAATTGTCCAGTTGCATTGGTTGGTTCGGCGGATAATGTATAGCCGTCGATTTGTTTGGCAGTGGCGTTATAGGTGTCGCCTACATTTCCGTTTAATGTTTCGGATGGAGCGAGCGTTTTTCCAGTATCGTCCACGTAATTAACGGTTACAGGCTCTGCGGCTACGATGTTTTTAGTGTACACATATGTCACTGTTTGGCTACTTGTGTTGAATGTTCCGGTTGCGTTATTTGGTGTAGTTGATAATGTATAGCCGTCGATTTGTTTGGCAGTGGCGTTATATGTGTCGCCTACATTTCCGTTTAATGTTTCGGATGGAGCGAGTGTTTTTCCAGTATCATCCACGTAATTCACTGTTACAGGCTCTGCGGCTACGATGTTTTTAGTGTACACGTACGTTACGGACTGGCTAGTAGTAGTGAATGTTCCAGTGGCGTTATCTGGAGTAGTCGTTAATGTATAATCTGGGATGTCTTTCGCGCTAGAAGTATAAGGATCGTCCAAATTACCGCTTAAAACTTCATCAGCCGCCAATTTTTCTCCTTTGTCATCAAGATAATGAACTGTTACGTCTTCTCCTTTGATGGGTTGAGGGGCTTCAAATGGAGTTGTTACGGTTCCTACTATAGCTCCGTTTTCGGAAGTGAAAGTATAGGTTACGGCTGGATTGTCTGTGCTGAGATTTTCCCAAGTTATTGTATTTGTTGCTTGATCGTATACACCGCCGTCTCCCGGTTCAATATTCATCGGATTTCCAAACTGATCTAATAAATCAGGACTAACTGCAATGGTTAAACTGTTGTTTGTTAAAGTTTCTTTAGGCATCGTGATTGTTTGCCCTTCAGCATCCAAGTTATTGTTAAGGACAGGAATTTTACCTACAGAAGAGAAGTCTTGGATGTGAGCATTTACGCAAGACAAACTTTTCAGCTTTGTGTTATGAGAAACGTCTAATTTCGTTAGTTCAGTATTATTTAAATACAAATAGACTAATTTGGGGTTTTGTGAAAGATCCAATTCTGTTATACCAGCGGCTTGGCAGTCTAATAAATATAATTGTGTATTATGCGTGACATCAAGCTCTTTTATTTTTCTACATCCTTCAGCTTGAAAATATATTAATTGTGTGTTGTGTGTTAGGTCTATTTCTAATAAATCTGTTTGTATACAGTGTAGTGTAGTTAATTTTGAAAGCGTAGACACATCTAATTCAGTTAAAGGATTTACGCTACAATCAAAATATGTTAACTGTGTAAGCGGGGTTACATCTATTTCGGTTAATTTGTTACTGGAGCAATCTAGGAAAGTTAGCTGAATATTTTGGTTGAGGTCCAGTTTAGTTATATTATTAGTGTCGCAGTTTAGACGGTTCAGTAATTTATTTTGACTTACATCTAATGCAGTTATTTTATTAAAGCTACAGTCTAAGGTTGTTAATTGAGTTTGTGGTGTCACATCTAATTTGGTGATTTTTTTATTTAAATGGCAGTCTAGCTCAGTTAATTGTGTATTGTGGCTGACATCTATTTCGGTTAAGGTGTTGCGTGCGCAGTTTAAATAAGTTAACAATGGATTTTGACTTACATCTATCTTTGTGAGTTTGTTCGTGTCGCAATTTAAGTAGGTTAATTTTGTAAGCGGGGTTACATCAAGGTTTGTAAGTTTATTTGAATCACATGCCAGATAAGTTAAATTAGTGTTTTGGCTAAGATCAAGAGTAGTAATGTTATTATACGTGCAAATTAATTTTGTTAAACCAGTTAATTTTTCAATACCAGTCATATCGGCTATGGAAGAATTGTGGCAATCTAGGCTTGTTAGAGTAGCAAGTTGTTCTTCGCTGATAGTGTCAGTTGCTTGCATTTCAAATGCTGCTGCTACCTCTGAAGCAAAATTGTCATCAGGAAACCAGTCGTTAAAACTTTGTGTTTGACCAGCTTTGAGTGTGGTTTTAATAGTTGGTTGAGTGGAGCTTGTTTCTTTATCAGTAGTGATTTCTGTCGTACTATCAATCACATCATTCGTTGCTGCGAATGTTAAAATTGGGTTTGAAACCAGGGTTAAACTAACTAATGAAGCTATTATTATTTTAGAAGTTTTCAATTTGGCGCACTCCTTATTCGTTTTCTACAATCATTTATTATACGCCGTTTTATTTATCATTTTGTCTCGCAAAAGTACAAAAATTCCGGATATATGTGACTCGATTGTGTCGGTTTAATGACTAAAACAATCATAAAAACTGATAGCGATTAATTTTCACGACTATGATAATATAAAAGTGTCCGATTAAGTTAAACGAAGGGGTGAATCGAGTGTCTCATTTAAAAGATTATACGATTGGTATTCAACATATAAAGCAGCTGACGTCGGAAATATCACTTGGAACTAAATTGGTATTTGCTATTTCTGGACAAATAACAATCAAGGTTTCTGAGCAAAAATTTTACTTGCAGGAAGGCGATGTTTTAGTTCTTGATCGCAATACCTTTTATACAATTGAGGGAAATGAAGATAATTTATTTATTAATTTAACGATTTCAGATACATTTTTTGCGCATTATTATGAGGATTATTTTCAGCATTCTTTTAAATTTTTCTCGAAGGAGAGTGACCCTGGGAGAGAGCGGGTTGTTGGGTCTTTGAGGAAGTCGGTGAGTGAGCTTTTGATTGCTTCGGCGACGAAGAAACGAGCGAATAAATTAGAAGCGCAATCGGCGTTGTTCCAAATTTTATTATTACTTACGCGTTTTTTGAAAAAAGGAATTCCATCTTCTGCTAGGAAAGAAGTCAATGATAAACGGATTTCGCGCATTATTCGAGAAGTGGAAGAGCGGTTTGATGAAGCCTTGTCGCTTCGTGAGTTTGCGCAAAAAGAGTTTTTAAGTGAGGCGTACTTATCACGTTATTTTAAAAAGACGACGGGGCTTGGTTTTTTACAGTATTTGACAGAAGTCCGATTGAAGCATGCGATTCAAGATTTACTACATTCGGCGGAAAGTATTACAGAGATTGCGTTAAAAAATGGTTTTTCGAGCCAAAAGCATTTTTCAGAAGTATTTAAGTTTCATTTTGAGCTAACGCCAAGTGAATACCGAGCGGAACATCATGTGGAAACGAATTTGTTAATAGACAATAAGACATCTGAGCTGGGCGCTAGTATAGAGCAGATTGTGCCATCTCCGGAAATTTTAGTGAAATTGTCACGACTTTATCATGATGTGGAGCCGGGTAAGGAATTAAATAAAGCGCCATTTGAGAAAAAGAAAATTGATATCACGGAAAAGACCGAACGTTGTTTAAGTGAGAATATGAATATTTTGACGATTGGTGAGCTTAAAGAAGTGCTTAAAGATAATGTCCAAAAGCAGATTATTACGACGCGTGATGAGATTGGGATTAATTATATTGGTATTCGTCATTTGTTTAGAGGTTCGACGTTCTTGCCTGAAACGGAAACGGACGAATTAGTGCCAACTTCTTCTCCATATGCGAATGCGGATTTAGCGCTCACTTTTTTAAAACAGCAAAATTTACAATTGTTTATTCGCTTGGAGTATCAAGATATTGTAGGCGATGAGGCGGCTGTTTTTGAACGATTGGATCACTTTTTAAAGCATTGTATGCAGGTTTTTGGGCGGGAATTTGTTTCAAAATGGCATTTTATGTTTTTTGAACCGAAAAATACATATGCTGATAAGGAAGAACTGAAAAAACTTTATTTGAAAATATATCACACTATAAAATCGCGTTTTCCAGCTATCCAAGTCGGAAATTTTGTCCCATTTTCATTGTCTAAAAATGCAGTGCCTGAACGACATACGTGGTTTTTAGAAGAAGCGGATAAAATGGACTTTGTCGCCTATAATGCGAATCAAAATGAAGCGGTAGATTTTTCGAAAGAGGATATGAAGTCGTTTTCGATTTCAGAGGATTATTGTTTGTCAAAAACGCTTCAATTAAAGGCTTTCTTGAAACATCATCATATCAATAAGCCGCTAATGTTAGTAAACTGGAACACATTATCTGGGAATACGAGATACACAAACGGGACTTTTTTCAGAGGAGCATTAGTTTTGAAAACGATGCTAGATTTGGTACCAGAAGTGGATGCATTGGGCTTTTGGATTAATACGGAACTTCACGAAGGGGACGATAGCAAATTAAATATTAGTCTTGATGGAATTGAAATGTTCCACTTTTTCAATGGTAAACGACCGGCGTTTTATGCTGTGAAGTTTTTGAGAAGGCTTAAGGGTGTTGTGGTTGCTAAAGGTGAAGATTATATTATGACGAAGCACGCGGACGGTTATCAGCTTATTTTGATGAACTGTGCGACGATTAATCCGCGTTATTCTGTAGAGGAAAGGTTCATTAAGGAAGAACAAAAAGAAGTGCATATTAGACTTACAGGGCTTCACGCGGGTGATTATCAAGTCTGTAAATGGCAATTCGACCGTGACAATGGGGCACTTTATTCGAAGTATTGGCAACTGAACAGTAAGTATGGGCTAGATAAAGAGATTTTGGACTATATTGTGGATGCCTCTCAGCCTACACTTACGGTGAGTGATGAAACGATTACGGAAGATTGGTCGTTTTATGCTTATTTAGATATTAATGCGATTCATTTTTATGAGTTTAGAAGTACGGTTTAAAAAGTTCAACTCTAGCAGTTGAGCTTTTTTTGTGACTTCAGCACCGGATTTTTGACATTGGTTTGAGTAATTTACAAAAGAAGAAAATTTCAAGCTAAAACTAAGCAAAAAAGTAAACTTCTTTTCGCTTGGTTTTTTTTATAATTAAGTTGTAGTGAAAATACGGAAGTTCTGGCCAGCGGAAGTATTAAAAATGGAGGTTTGGACAATGAAAGAGAAGTTATTTCAAAAACTAGACGAAAAACGAGATCGCATGATAGAAATTCGTCGTTACTTACATGAACACCCTGAACTTTCTTTTCAAGAGGAAAATACGGCGAAGTATATTGCGGATTTTTATAAAGAAATGGACTGCGATGTGCGGACGCATGTTGGTGGGAATGGCGTTGTAGTAACGATTGATACAGGCAAGCCGGGCAAGACACTTGCGATTCGTGCAGATTTTGATGCACTGCCGATAACGGAAGAAACTGGTCTAGCTTTTGCATCTAAAAACCCTGGTGTAATGCACGCTTGTGGTCACGATGGACATACAGCTTACATGCTTATTTTGGGCGAAACACTTATTGAAATGAAACAAGAATTAACCGGGAAAATAGTTATTTTACATCAGCATGCGGAAGAAACTCCTCCTGGTGGCGCGATTCAAATGATTCAAGACGGGGCGCTGGATGGTGTTGATAATGTCCTTGGGATTCATGTGATGTCTACGATGAAAACGGGTGAAGTTTTCTACCGTGAGGGTGCAATTCAAACTGGTCGCTCTTATTTCAAACTTAAAGTACAAGGTCAAGGTGGACATGGCTCATCTCCGCATTTAGCGAATGATGCTATTGTTGCAGCAAGTGAATTTGTAGTAGCTGTTCAAACGGTGATTAGTCGTCGTTTAAATCCATTTGATGTTGGTTCGATTACAATTGGTTCTTTTGATGGAAAAGGTAGCTTTAATGTCATCAAGGATGCGGTTGAGCTTGAAGGCGATGTGCGCTCTATGTCTGAAGAGGCACGCAACATTATTCAAAAAGAAATTACCCGTATCGTTAGCGGAATAGAGGCAATGTTTGGCGTTACTTGTGAACTTGATTACAAAAATGATTATCCTGTTTTAAATAATGACGAAGCTTTGACTGATTTTGTTGTTAAATCTATTAAAGGGGCGAAAATTCCAGAAATTACAGATGTTGTGCGCTGTGAACCGCAACCACCATCAGAAGACTTTGCTTATTATGCAAAAGAACGTCCGAGCTCATTTTTCTATGTGGGAGCGATGCCGGCAGATGGGCATTTTTATCCGCATCATCATCCAAAATTTGACATCAATGAAGATTCATTATTAATTGCATCAAAAGCCATGGGAGCTTGTGTTGTAGATTACTTAAAAGGAGAGAATAACTAATGACTTCAACAGCGTATAAAGGTACAAATAAACTTATTGTTGGGATTGTTTTCGGGGTTATCACGTTTTGGCTTTTCGCACAATCAATGGTGAATATCGTTCCGGCCGTGCAATCTGACCTTGGAATTTCCTCTGATTTACTTAGTATTGCCATCAGTTTAACCGCGCTATTTTCAGGTATTTTTATCGTTGTAGCGGGCGGTATGGCTGACAAATTTGGTCGCGTGAAATTAACTTATATCGGACTTATTCTTAGTATCATCGGTTCACTGTTACTTGTTGTCACTCAAGGGGCGACGTTACTTATTATCGGCCGTATTATTCAAGGGCTTTCAGCTGCTTGTATTATGCCAGCAACCCTGGCCTTAATGAAAACTTATTTTGAAGGGGCTGATAGACAAAGAGCGCTTAGTTACTGGTCGATTGGCTCATGGGGTGGATCAGGTATTTGTTCATTCGCAGGTGGAGCTATCGCAACATACATGGGCTGGCGCTGGATTTTCATTATTTCCATCGTATTCGCACTGCTTGGAATGCTACTTATTAAAGGTACTCCAGAAAGTAAAGTCGTTCAAAATACAAAAGCAAAATTTGATTCATTTGGTCTTGTTCTTTTTGTTATCGCAATGGTTTGTTTGAACCTTATCATTACTCGTGGGGCTACATTTGGCTGGACAAGCCCAATTACTATTACAATGCTCGTTGTTTTCCTTATTTCTGCGGGATTATTTTTCCGAGTGGAATTACGACAAGCGAACGGATTTATTGATTTCTCGTTATTTAAAAATAAAGCTTATACTGGTGCGACACTTTCCAACTTCTTGTTAAATGCAGCTGCTGGAACACTAGTTGTTGCAAATACTTATGTGCAAATTGGTCGCGGTTTTACAGCATTCCAATCCGGTTTACTTTCTATCGGTTACCTTGTCTGTGTGCTTGGAATGATTCGTATTGGTGAAAAAATTCTTCAACGAGTTGGCGCGCGTAAACCAATGATTTTAGGCTCTGGTATTACGGCTGTTGGTATTGCTTTAATGGCGCTCACTTTTATTCCAGGAACCCTTTATACGGTGCTTGTGTTTATCGGTTTTGCTTTATTCGGGATTGGACTTGGTATGTATGCAACTCCTTCCACAGATACAGCTATCTCTAATGCTCCAGAAGATAAAGTCGGAGTAGCATCAGGTATTTACAAAATGGCAAGTTCGTTAGGTGGCTCATTCGGTGTGGCAATTTCTGCTACGATTTATGGTGTGATTGCACTTTCTGGAAATATTGATTTAGCCGCAATGGTGGGGCTTTTAACTAACGTCGGTTTTTGTGTCGTGTCACTTATTTCCGTTGCTATAACAACACCGTCTGCGAAAAAAGCGCTCGAATTAAAAGCCGCAAAAGAATAGGAGGTTGGATTTATCATGCGTACCAAGTTAATGAATATGCTTCAGGAACGAAAAGATGAAATCACTCAGATTAGACGTCATTTGCACGAACATCCTGAATTATCGTTCCATGAAGCAGAAACCGCAAAGTTCATCCAAGATTTTTATAAAGGAAAAGACGTAGAAGTGGCAACCGAAGTGGGAAATGGTCATGCGGTTGTTGTAACGATTAAAGGCGGGAAACCGGGGAAAACGATTGCGTTACGTGCCGATTTTGATGCTCTTCCCATTGAAGAACAAACGGAATTACCATTTAAATCTAAAAAACCTGGCGTAATGCATGCATGTGGTCATGACGGACATACTGCTTATTTACTCGTTTTGGCAGATTGTTTAATCCAACTAAAAGAAAACATCCCTGGAACGATAAAAATTGTTCATCAACATGCCGAAGAAACACCACCCGGCGGAGCGAAAAGTGTTGTCGAATCTGGTATTTTAGATGATGTGGATCAAATTTTTGGTATTCACGTATTTCCATTTGGTGAAAGCGGCCAAGTTTATTATCATAGTGGCTTCGCGATGGCTGGTCGCACTTATTTTAAACTTAAAATTCAAGGTGTTGGCGGGCATGGTTCGTCTCCACATATGGCGAATGATGCGATTGTCGCGGGTGCTTATTTTGTGACGGCCATTCAAACAGTGGTGAGCCGCCGTTTGAACCCATTTGATACGGGCGTTATAACGATTGGTTCTTTCGATGGTAAAGGTAGTTTTAACGTTATTAAAGATGCAGTGGAGCTAGAAGGCGATGTGCGTTATATGAATACTGAAAACCGTGATAAAATGGATGCAGAAATCCACCGCATTGTTGCTGGTATGGAAGCGATGTTTGGTGTAACGTTGGAACTAACGTACACGAACGACTACCCACCACTTTACAACGATCCAGCTGTAACAGAACAAGTAGTTGCAAGTTTGCAAAAAGGTGTTGGCGAGTACTTAACGGGCATTTCTGAATACGACATGCTTTCCGGATCAGAGGATTTTGCTTATTATTTACAAAAAATTCCTGGAGTCTTCTTCTATATTGGCGCGAAACCGAAAAATACTTCGAATGCTTATTTTAATCATCATCCAAAATTTGATATAGATGAAGATGCGTTGTTAGTTGCTGCCAAATCGGTGGCGGACGTGGTTTTAGATTATTATAAATTAAATGGATAATAGCTTTGAAAAGAGCATAGTCAGAAAAAGAATCTGGTTATGCTCTTTTGCAATTGGCGGGACTATAGAAGAGTGGAGTGAATTCAAATGAATCAGGTAAAAGGAGAAAAGCATTCGTTAATGGTGTTACTTGTTCTATTTATAGGCTACACTAGTGTATACGTGGATAAATATACTATTGGAATTTCGCTTGTGACTGTTTCTCAGGATTTAGGATTTGATCCAAGTCAAAAGGGGTTGATTTTAAGTGCCTTCTTTCTTGGTTACACACTTTTTCAAATTCCAATGGGGTATTTAAACAATCGGATTGGCGCACGACCAGTTCTTGCGGTATCAATTATTATTGTCGGGCTATTTCTTGTTATTTTTGGCTTTGGCTATTCCTTGTTGTTTTTGGTTGTTATTCGTTTCTTATCCGGAGCACTTGGACACGCGGGTTATCCCCCGTCTGTCAGCAATTATATTTCACTTCATATTCCGTTGAACAAGCGAGGTTTTGCTCAGTCCGCAATGCTCGCTTCCTCTGGTTTTGCGGCATTTATTGGGCCATTGTTAATCGCGCAACTGTTGCTATCAGTGGGTTGGCGCAATACATATTACTGGATTGGTATTGCGGTGATTTTGATTGGCTTTCTGATTTTAATTGTCGTACCTAAAGCGCCGAAAATAGACCTAAATGCTCAAAAAGAAAAAATCAAAGTACCTTTCTCAGAACTTTTGAAAGATAAACAGCTTTGGATTCTTTTGCTATCAGCGCTTTTTATAAATGCAGCGAACTACGGTTTAACAAGTTGGCTTGCTTCTTATTTGAATGAGGTTAGAGGGATTTCTATTAGCGAAGTGAGCTATATTAGCTCTTTAGCTGGCCTTTGTATTTTAATTGCAGGAGTTGTCGGTGGCTATTTCATTAGTCGTTTTTTCAAAGGAAAAGAGCCGATTATTATTTTCGCATTTTGTGTGCTTGGAGCGTTCGCGGTATACGGGGTGTATTTATTTGAACAATTAGCGCTATCGGTTATTTGCTTGTGTTTATGTAATATATTCCTAATCATGGCCTTTACAACGCTAATGGGATTGCCGCACAAGTTGTTTCAGCAGAGCCACATTGCAACAAAATACGCGGCTATAAACTCGGGCGGAGTTTTAGGTGGCTTTTTTGCACCGATGATTATAGGGGATTTGGTAAACGCGACTAACTCTTATCAATCGGCTTTTCTGTTCTTGGCGTTAACTTTATTAGCATCGGGATTGATTGTTTTAGCGATTAAAAAAGACCAATAAAATAAAAGGAGGAAAACCAGATAGCTCTGTTTTCCTCCTTTTTTAATTAAGCTAATCCTCCATTGGTGAAAATGACTTGACCATTCACCCAGCGTGCAGGTCCGGCTAAAAATGCTACGGTTTCTGCGATATCTTCAGGTTGTCCTAGGCGTTCTAAAGGTGTGGCTTTTGCTAAGTTGTCAATTGTTTTATCGTCTTTTCCAGTCAAAAATAACGGAGTGGCGGTCGGGCCAGGTGCTACTGCATTAACGGTTATATCTTTCCCACGAAGCTCGCGCGCCAGAATTAATGTGAGCGACTCAACCCCGGCCTTACTAGCAACGTAGGCCCCGTAAGTCGGAAAACTGCTTCGCGTTACCGAAGTGGAGAAATTGATAATCGCGCCGCCATCTCGAACTCTGAGGGCAGCTTGCTTGGAAACGACAAAAGTGCCCCGGACATTGGTTCGCTGAATCAGGTCAAATTCATCCATATCCAAAGTAGCAATCGGACTTAATTTCATAATACCTGCCGTGTTAACGACAACATCAATTCCACCAAACTGGCTTTCAATGAAATCAAATGCACGAATCATCTGCGCCTCGTCAGCAACATCGCCGCCAACACTAATCGCTTCTCCACCAGACTTCACAATGTTTTCAACAAGCGCCTCGGCTTTAGCCTTATTACCCGAATAATGAACCACAACAGCAAAATTTTGTTCGACCAATTTGTTGACGACGGCCTTACCAATACCGCCAGAACCCCCTAAAATAAATGCAACACGTTTATTTGTCATAATCTATTCGCTCCTTTAAATTCAAAATGGTTACTTTTTTTAATTTTAGTAACTTTATAGTTGGAAGTATACTCCTTTTAGTTACTTTGTCAAGGATTTGTAACTTTTCTGTTTTCCTGTATAATAAAAAGCAAAGAATGAGTTGAATCGAGGGGTTAAAATGGCGAGACTATCACAAGAAATTATTTTAAATATGGCAGAGAAAATCATTTACGAAAAAGGCATGGAAAAAACGACGCTGTATGATATTGCGGGTAATTTGAACGTCACACATGCGGCACTTTATAAGCATTATCGAAATAAAGAGGATTTATTTCAAAAATTGGCGCTACGTTGGTTAGAGGAAACTTCGCGGGAGATTTTCGATTGGACACAGGACGCAGGGCAAACACCAGATGATGCGCTTCACGACTGGCTTTGGCTCTTGGCCGATACTAAGAAAAAACGATACAAAACCGACCGAAAAATGTTTTTACTTTATACGGATTATATTGAACAAAATGAAGAATTAGTGAAAAACCACGTAGCCCATTTAGCACAAAAAGCCGAAGAAGTGAGCGGTCGAACGAACCAAGGAAACGCGATTATTACGGCGTTCACTTATTTTCATAATCCTTATTTTGCAAGCAGGTGGGAACAAGCGGGTTATGCGGAGTTATTTGAGGATGTTTGGCAGATTGTGAAATAAAAATAAAGAGAGGGCTAATTTACATGACTGAAAATACAACTATTGCTAAACGAATATTGCAGTTTAATGAGGCGCTTGCGAATAGTTCGTTTGATTTGCCGGAGGGGTATCGCACCGTTAACCCATATTCTGGTGATCAAAGCGAACTAGTGCAAAAAATAACGACCACATTTTATCAGAAATACTATAATGATACTAAACTGCGCCGGATAATACTTGGAAGTTCTCCCGCGCGGAGAGGTTCTGCTGTGACAGGCGTTCCTTTTGAAGACGCAAAACACCTTCAAAACGAAACCGGTATTTTTATTGATAAATTTTATATAAACCAGTCTTCCTCAGATTTTTTATATGATGTTATGACAGAATACGGCGGTTGTGAGGCATTTTATACTGATTTTTATATGAATTTTGTCTGCCCGCTTGGTATTGTTCGTATGAATGCAAAAGGCAATGAGGTTAATTGCAACTATTATGAGAATAAGAAACTACAAGAGGCGCTGAAGCCAATTATTTTAGAATCACTTCAAAACCAAATAGATTGCGGGATAGATACTTCGGTCTGTTACTGCATTGGCAGCGGCGAGAATTTTAATTTTTTATCGAAAATAAATGAGGAGCATCATTTTTTTGATACAATCATACCTTTGGAACATCCACGCTTTATTATGCAATATAATTCTAAAAATAAAGATGTATACATGGAAAAGTATCTATGCGCTTTAAAGAGTTGATGCTGAACTATTTAAAAAGAACTTCTCAGCGAAAGAGAGGTTCTTTTTCATTCGTTAATTTTCTTTAAATCCAACCTCCATCAGCTTCTCTGTATCTTTAAATCGTTTTTCCGCAGTTCCCGCATCTAGGACAATCGAAATCACACGTTTTCCTCCACGTTCAGCTGTTCCAATAAAGCAATAGCCTGCTTCATCTGTAAATCCAGTTTTTAGTCCATCTAAGCCTTGAATCGAACCGAGTGAGTCATTGGTGGATTCAAGTTTGGCGCCTTTGTCAGTGGTGACACTAGATTTGGATGTTGTCTCTAACACTTCAGGATGAGTGGAAATTAATTTAGATGATAGCAAAAATAAATCCTTTGTGGTAGAAACAGCGGATTTTCCGTCAACATCAAGTCCGCTAGCACTGACAAATGTAGTCTTACTCGACATACCTAATTTTTTAGCCTGGTTATTCATTTCTTTGGGAAAATTAGCTCCGTCTAAACGATCTCCCAGTGTTTCCGCGGCATCATTTGCAGACATAGTGAGCATCGCGCTGTATAAATCTCTGACGGACCACGTTCTCTTTTGTGTAATCGCGTAAAGGGAAACCGCGGAAGGATCATCCAATCGAACAAGATCAAGCTTTTCATCCCACGATAATTCATTGTTATCCACAGCCTCTAAAACTAAAAAAGCTGTCATTAATTTGGTCAAACTGGCAATCGGCATTACTTTATCAGCGTTTTCTTCATATAACGGTTCACCATTTTCGACTGAATAAACCGCGGCGGCATTTGCTGACAAATATAGGTTTGGTTGCTTCGTGGAACAGGATGAGAGCAGTAGTAGCCCCATTAATAGCACCCAAGTTAGTTTATGTATTTTCATTTTTTCTCCTCCTTTTAACTTTAGTATAGATAAAAAGAATTGAGTTAAAGCCAAGGAAGTGGAAGGATAAGTTAAAGCTTTAACGAGAAAATTTAAGTTTTCTTAACTAGTAAGGATAAAACTATTGTTATTCACATGTGGATAAGTTAAAATGGTATGGATGAATTTTTATTAATGGTTTTTCTGTGGATATGTTAATAAGTCTATGGATAACCTTCAAAATACTAACAATTTAATTGCTTTGGTCAAAGCGGAGCGTAAGTTGTTGAAAATGCACAAAATCATGTGCCAAAATTTATTCAAAATAGGATAAGGCTTATTTGAGCTGAAATTCTAATGAGAAAGGATGAGTAAAGAATGGAATTTGATACTATTGCTGCAATCTCAACACCGCCGGGAGAAGGGGCCATTGCTATTATTAGATTAAGCGGTCCAGAGGCGATTCAGATAGCGGATCGTATTTTTTATGCCAAAAATAGCTTAAGTGAAGCAGAAAGTCACACCATTCACTATGGTCATATAAAAGAAGACGGCGAAGTAATTGAGGAAGTAATGGTCACAGTTATGCGTGCACCTCGTACTTTTACACGGGAAGATGTGGTAGAAATCAACGCGCACGGCGGAATTGTTTCCGTGAACCGCGTGTTGCAACTGTTACTTCGAAATGGGGCTAATTTAGCTGAACCAGGTGAATTCACAAAGCGCGCATTTTTAAATGGAAGAATTGATTTGTCGCAAGCGGAGGCTGTGATGGATTTAATTCGCGCCAAGACAGACCGGGCGATGGGCGTGGCAATTAGACAAATGGACGGAAATCTTTCACGGTTGATTCGCAATTTACGTCAAGAAATTTTGGATGCACTAGCGCAAGTCGAAGTAAATATCGACTATCCGGAGTATGATGATGTGGAGGAAATGACCCAGCGAATGCTACTCGAGAAAACCGAGCTAGTTCGCGCTTCCGTCGAGCAACTTTTACAAACAGCAAGCCAAGGGAAAATTCTTCGTGAAGGCCTAGCAACGGCTATTATCGGTCGACCAAATGTTGGGAAATCATCTTTGCTTAACCAATTAATTCAAGAAGAAAAAGCGATTGTCACAGATATTGCTGGGACGACGCGAGATATTATAGAAGAATACGTCAATGTTCGCGGTGTTCCGCTGCGTTTAATTGATACGGCCGGAATTCGTGAGACAGAAGATATTGTGGAAAAAATTGGTGTAGAACGTTCAAGAAAAGCCTTGGCGGATGCCGATTTTATCCTGCTAGTATTAAATCAAAACGAAGAGCTGACAGTGGAAGATGAAGCGTTATTTGAAGCAGCCGCGGGTCATAATTATGTGGTCGTTTTAAATAAAACAGATTTGGAAACAAAGCTTGATATAAATAGAGTGCGTGAACTTGCGGGAGAAAACCCGATTGTTTCCACTTCTCTAGTAAACGATGAAGGTTTAGAGGCTTTAGAAGAAGCAATTAAAACACTATTTTTTGCGGGTGACATTGATGCGGGTGATGCAACATATGTATCGAACGTTCGACACATTGCGCTCCTTCACCAAGCACTTGAAGCTTTAAATGGCGTTACAACAGGGATTCAGCTCGGTATGCCAGTGGATATTGTCCAGATTGATATGACTCGTGCATGGGATTTACTAGGTGAAATTACTGGTGATTCTGTCCAGGATGAATTACTCGATCAGTTGTTCAATCAATTTTGCCTTGGAAAATGATTTTTTAGGAGATGTTTTTATAAAATGCAAACCTATGATGCAGGAACTTTTGACGTCATCGTTGTTGGTGCAGGCCATGCGGGAGTAGAAGCTGGTCTTGCCAGTGGTCGAATGGGCGCAAAAACACTGATGTTAACGATAAATTTAGATATGGTCGCTTTTATGCCATGTAATCCTTCTGTTGGAGGTCCAGCAAAAGGCGTGGTTGTGCGCGAAATTGATGCTCTTGGTGGCGAAATGGGTCGCAACACGGATAAAACATACATCCAAATGCGGATGCTAAATACAGGTAAAGGCCCGGCTGTTCGCGCATTACGTGCTCAAGCAGACAAATGGGATTACCAACACGAAATGAAACACACAATTGAAAAAGAAGAAAATATCACTTTGCGCCAAGGTCTTGTTGACCGTTTAGTGATTGAAGATGGCGTGTGTAAAGGCGTTATTACAAACAGTGGCGCGATTTACTACGCGAAAACAGTCGTTATTACTACTGGAACTTTCTCACGTGGCGAAATTATTGTTGGTGAACTGCGCTATTCCAGCGGTCCAAACAACCAACAACCTTCTGTGAAACTCTCAGAGCACTTGGAAGAACTAGGTTTTGAACTGCGTCGCTTTAAAACAGGAACACCACCGCGCGTAAAATCAAGTACGATTGACTATTCAAAAACAGAAGAACAACCGGGTGACGATCATCCGCGGGCATTTAGCTTTGATACGGTGGAAATGTTGCTTGACCAACTACCGTGTTGGTTAACTTATACCAACGAAACAACCCACGAAATAATCCAAGCGAACTTACACCGTTCACCAATGTTTACAGCAACGAAAAAAGGCACTGGCGCAAGATATTGCCCATCCATTGAAGATAAAATTGTTCGTTTCAGCGACAAACCAAGACACCAAATCTTCCTTGAACCAGAAGGCAAAAATACCGAGGAAGTATATGTCCAAGGCCTTTCCACCAGTTTGCCAGAAGAAGTGCAACGCGAAATGCTAAGAACTATTCCGGGACTTGAAAATGTAGAAATGATGCGTGTAGGCTACGCTATCGAATATGATGCAGTAATGCCAGACCAACTGTGGCCATCACTTGAAACTAAATTAGTCGAAGGTCTTTTCACAGCCGGCCAAATTAATGGTACAAGTGGCTATGAAGAAGCAGCCGGCCAAGGCTTAATGGCAGGAATCAATGCTGCTCGTAAAGTCTTTGAAAAAGAACCAGTTATCCTTGGTCGCGACCAAGCTTATATCGGCGTTTTAATTGACGATTTAGTAACAAAAGGAACCGAAGAACCATATCGTTTACTTACATCTCGTGCCGAATACCGTTTGCTATTACGCCATGATAATGCAGATTTACGTTTAACAGAAATCGGTCATGAAATCGGCTTAATTAGCGACGAACGTTATGAACGCTTTTTAGCAAAACAAAGTGCCATCGAAGCAGAAAAAGAAAGACTACAAAAAACACGCATTAAACCAACTGCTGAAGTCCAAGCAATGCTAAAAGAAATCGGCTCAGGCGAGCTAAAAGACGGAATTCTAGCAGCAGATTTACTTCGCCGACCCGAAATAACTTACGACAAGATCGCCCAAATTGTTTCACGTGAAACATTTGTGACCGACGAAATCGCTGAACAAGTAGAAATTCAAATTAAATACGAAGGCTACATCCAAAAATCCAACCTTCAAGTAGAAAAAATGAAACGCATGGAAGACAAGAAAATCCCAGAAAACATCGATTATGATGCAATCAGCGGCCTAGCAACAGAAGCCCTAGAAAAATTAAAGAAAATCGAACCCCTTTCCATCGCCCAAGCGAGCCGTATCAGCGGAGTAAACCCAGCCGATATATCTATTTTGTTAGTTTATATTGAGCAAGGAAAGATAGCGAAAATAAGTAAATAAGAACACGGATTACTATAATTACTGAAACCGCATGTTCACGGAAACTTCAAACTTACCGTTTAAGTTGAAAGTTTCCGCTGAATAATGTGGTTTTTTCTTGTTTTTAATTAAGGTAGATTGGGATTACATAGAAGAAGACATACTGCAGAGGTGAATGTGTGAAAAAGAGGTGGTTTATAGCAATGGTAGTTGTAGTAATGATTGTTGCGGGATTAGGCGTGAAATTTTATATGGATGAAGAGAAATTAAATAAAGAAATGATAAATGTAGTATATAGTGATGAAGCGAAAAGAGTTTTTGAAAATGGGTTGAAAAATTTGGATGCTAAAGCATTGACTGGGAAGGGTGTAATTAACACATATGAAATTGATAAGAAAAGTATCAAACAAAACCCTATGGGAGGAATCAATGTTACTTTGCACGTTAATGGAGATTCTGAGTTATATGTTTTTTTTACATTGAATAAAGCTGATGACAAAAAACTAATTGATGATGGTGGCGGAAATTCTGCAAAATTAGGAAAATTATTAGACAACTAAGAAAATAAAAACAGAGGTGAATGTGTGAAAAAGAGATGGATAATACTATTTGGAATTGCAATAATGATTATTTTTGGTCTAGGGATAAAATTTTATATGGATGAAGAGAAATTAAATACAGAAATGATGAATGTGGTTTGTAGCAATGAAGCAAAAGAAGTATTCAATGATGATATAAAACTTATTGATACGAAAGCATTTACAAAAGAAGGGCTAATTCAATCATATGAAGTTGACAAGGAAAGTATAGAGCCTAATCCAATGGGCGGAATAATAGTTGCATTAGTTATTAACAAGGATCCTGCTTTGAAATTAACATACACGTTGAAGAAAAATAATGAAGATTTAAAGAGTGGTGGAGCAAGCATATCTAAGGAGCTTACAAAACAATTGGGGCTTTTGAACGGATATAAATGAGTTTTTATAGAGCTAAGAGACGATTAAAAGACTGAAAAAAAGAAAGTGAAAATTTCTAACATGTGATAAAATAGACCTACAAATAAAAAGTCATACAACAGAGGTGAAGAGTTGAAAAAGAGATGGATAATAGTACTAGGAATTACAGTAATAACCATTTTTGGTTTAGGGGTGAAATTCTATATGGATGAAGAGAAATTAAATAAAGAAATGATGAATGTAGTTTATAGTGATGAAGCGAAACAAGTATTTGAAAAGAGGCTGACAAACTTGGATGCAAAAGCATTCACGAAAGAAGGTATAATTCAATCATATGAAATTAATAAAGAAAGTATAGAGAGAAATCCAATGAGAGGAATAAATGTTACTTTAATTATAAATAAGGATTTAGAGTGGTATATTACCTATACTTTAGGAAAACAGAACGACAAATTAGATGGTGGGGGTGCTAGCATCTCTAAGGAGCTTACAAAGAAATTGGAACTTAAGGGGAGTTAAGATAGTCCAGCCAATACTAACTAAGAAATTAAACAAACGTTAAAAGACTGAAAAAAAAGAAAGTGAAAATTTCTAACATTTGATAAAATAGACCTACAAATAAAAAGCATACAGCAGAGGTGAAGAGTTGAAAAAAAGATGGATAATAGCACTAGCAATTATAGTAATAACCATTTTTGGTTTAGGGGTGAAATTCTATATGGATGAGGAGAAATTAAACAAAGAAATGATGAATGTAGTTTATAGTGATGAAGCAAAACAAGTATTCGAAAAAAGGCTGACAAATTTAGATCCAAATGCTTTTACAGAAAAAGGTATAATTCATTCTTATAAAATTGAAGAAGGAAGCGTAGAGCACAACCCAATGGGAGGTATAGAAGTCGGATTAATAATTAATAATGATTCAGAACTAAATGTATCATATACCTTGAGCAAGAACAATGGAGAGTTAAGTGGTGGTGCTTCAGTTGTATCTGAAAAGCTTTCTAAACTATTAGGTCGTTGGGAGGAGTAGGGATGATGGGGCATGTAAATACTGATCAAGAGAGAGTGGAATTGGCAAAAAAAGAGTACAGCAAGTTAGAACTTAAGCAGGAGGTGAATATTTCAATATCCAATCGAGAAAAAAAGATAGGAAACGTATCCCAAACAATCAACAACAAAGCAGCCGGACAGCAAACCTATATCATCACAGAAAAATACACGCCGCCCACAGCTTCCCATATTGAGAGAAGCAAAGTAAAAGAGGTAACAGTTCTTTACAGAGGTTCCACTGCACCCACTCTGGCAAGTGGTCTTACGCCGTTTCATAAGGATAGTCTTGATGTGTGGACGGATTGGGGCGTAAATGATATTCCAACCGCAATCCAAATCACAAATGGCGGAGGATCCACAGTAACACCCCAACTAAAAACCTCCGCAGAAACCTTAAAACAAACCATGAAACTCTACCCAAACGCCCAAATCTACGTATACGGTCATTCTCTAGGCTCCATGAACGCCCAGTACGCTATCGCAGACTTAGATAAAAAAGACATCAAACGCATCAGCGGGGGTTTCTTCTACCAAGGCCCGAATATCTACTCCAACCTAACGCCAAAACAACAAGATACCGTAAAAGCAATAAACGCTTTAGATAGATTATTTAATTTTATTGATAGGAAGGATTATGTGCCAATTGGTTATGGTATCGGAGACCCGACAATTGGCCATTTAATAGAGGTTGAGTCGAAAAAAGCTGGTATGGTTGAGCAACATATGTGGGGTGGTTATCAGTTTGACAAAGAAGGAAACATCCTAACAAATAAAGAAGGCAGCCTTCAATTAGCTAAATACGTAACAGCGCAACAATTAGCAGCTATCAACATCATGCGAACCAGTTTTACAAAAAGCGGTGGTGGCCTATCCTCATCCGAAGAAATATTCTTGGATGCAGCGGAAGCACTAGCAATTACGCAAGGGATGAAACAAACGATTCAAGGCGAAATTAGAGCTTTAAAAGATGTTTTTGATAAAGAAATCGAGAATGCTGAAGAGTTGTGGCGCGATACGCTTTCAGATGCAAGGGATATCGGCTCCAATCTATATGAGTCAGAAATACTCGCCGCACTTGCTTGGGGCGGGGCGACTGAGCCGGAAATTGTGATAGACACAGTGCAAGACTGCGAAAAATCCTTAGTCGAAGCAACCAAAATAGAACAAGAGTATGATAAATTGCTAGAACGAATCAACGAAGCAATAAAAAGCCAGCTAAAAACCGACCAAGAATTAGCCAAACAAATAGGGAGCATGTATGGATAAACAAAGACAACTACTGCTAAAACTAGAAAATTTAGATGATGATTTTAATAGAAAAAGACGACAATTGGACGAAGCGATGGACGATGCATCTCAAGAAAAATGGCGGTTTCACCAAGAACTAGAAAACCTTTCTGAACAAATCAGGTATATCCATCAAAAAAGAGATTACGAAGCATCTGAAGACTTGCAAAAAGCCTACCATTTAATCAGTTCTATCCAAGAAGAAGGCGATTGGAAAGTAAAAAACACACTAACAAAGCTAGAAAATGAACACGAAGAGCATCAAGCACTTTATAAGAAACAAGTGAATTCTTATGAAGAAGAACTACATCAGCTAAAAAAGGATCGTGATCTATAACATGATAGATAAACTAAAAGCAGAATTATTAGAGTCACGCAGAAATCTAGAAAAAAATCTTATTGGGATGTTTGTGGCGAGCCAAACTCATGCAACATCAGAAAATCGCAAACGAATGTTCAAAATGATCAAACGGGACAAAATAGCAGATATAAAAAGCAATTGTCAGGGTTACATAGATGGACTTTCCACCACAGCAGAAGGAAAATGGGTAAATCAAGCCAAAAAAAGTTTTAAAGAGAATGCCAACAAGTTTGATAATTGTTAAACGTAATACGAACTTGCTAAAAAGAACGAAAATACTTATACTTGAAAATAATGAGCTAAAATATATGGTACAAGCCTGTTTAAAAGTATAAACCAAACCCGTCTACCATCCTAAACACGGCAAAAATCGCGAAAATAAAGTGAGGAAAAAATATGAATCCAGAGCAATTCCAAACAGCACTTGCTGAAAAAGGAATAGAATTAAGCGACACGCAACTAAAACAATTCCACGATTACTTCGAAATGTTAGTAGAATGGAATGAAAAAATGAATTTAACAGCTATTACTGATGAAAAAGAAGTGTATTTAAAGCACTTTTACGATTCTATCTCTGCCGCGTTTTATGTAGACTTTACTAAGTTCGATACGATTTGTGATGTCGGGGCTGGCGCTGGTTTTCCAAGTCTCCCAATTAAAATCTGCTTCCCGCATCTAAAAGTAAGCATCGTAGACTCCTTGAAAAAACGTATGACTTTCCTTGATGCACTAGCAGAAAAATTAGGCCTAACGGATGTGCATTTTTATCATGATCGCGCTGAAACATTTGGTCAAAACAAAGCGCACCGCGAAAAATACGACCTTGTAACCGCACGTGCCGTAGCAAGAATGAGCGTATTATCCGAACTGTGCATGCCACTTGTCAAAAAAGGCGGTTCGTTCCTAGTAATGAAAGCAGCCCAAGCCGAGCAAGAGCTGCAAACAGCCGAAAAAGCCATCAAACTATTCGGCGGAAAAGTCGAGGAACACTTCTCTTTCTCCCTACCAGTAGAAGAAAGCGAGCGCAATATCTACGTCATCACGAAAACAAAAGAAACCCCCAACAAATATCCACGCAAACCCGGAACACCCAACAAATTACCAATCGAATAAACTAACAAAGTCCTTTCAAACGAAAGGACTTTTTATTTTTAACAGCAACGTCATTTTTTAAAGCTAGTTTCCGCAACTAGCCACACTAAAATATGAAAATAATTTTCATTTAATTGATATTGATAAAATCATTTTCTTATGATATAGTCTGTTTGAAAACGCATACTTTACACTGAAACACAGTATAGAGGAGGAGTATCAGTGGGCAATTCTGTTATGGAAAAAATCAAAGGCGGGTTAGTGGTTTCCTGCCAAGCTTTAGAAGACGAACCACTTCATAGTGCATTTATTATGTCGAAAATGGCTCTGGCCGCAGTTCAAGGTGGTGCTGTTGGTATCCGAGCAAATACCGCAAAAGATATTAGGGCAATTCAAAGTGAGATCGACGTCCCCATTATCGGTATTTACAAAAAAGACTACGATGATTCGGACGTATTTATCACACCAACCTTAGAAGAAGTCAGAGAAATATGTGAAACGGGAGTAGAAATTGTTGCGATGGATGCAACAACGAGAAAAAGACCACATAACGAAGACCTCAAAGACATACTAAGTGCCATTCGAAAAGAGTTTCCAAACACGCTTTTCATGGCAGACACAGGTAGTATTGAAGACGTTTATTACGCTGATTCCCTCGGTTTTGACTTAATTGGCACGACACTTTACGGCTACACCGAAGAAACAGCGAATAAAAATATCAGCGACGACGATTTCTCCCATTTGAAAGAAGTTTTGAAAAGTACGAAGCGCCCAGTGATTGCAGAAGGGAAAATCGATTCGCCTAGTAAAGCACGACAAGTTCTTACGTTAGGTTGTTATGCCGTTGTTGTTGGCGGCGCAGTAACTCGGCCACAGGAAATAACCACCCGCTTTACAAATGAAATTAAAAAAATCTAAGAAGAAAGAGGTAAGTGATATGACAAAGCAAATCAAAGTTGGCGTAATTGGCGTTGGACAAATGGGGCAGTATCATGCAGAAATTTACCAAAAGCTTCCGCAAGTAGAGTTAGTAGCAATTTGTGAGTACAACGATGAAAGACGCGCCGAAATGGCAGAAAAATTTCAGTGTAAAGCATACAAAGACTACCACGAACTTCTAGCAAATACGGAGATTGAAGCTGTGAGCATTGTTTTACCTGATAATATGCACCGTGATTGCGTGGAAGAAGCTGTAAAATACAAAAAACACATTTTACTCGAAAAACCACTCGCAAAAGAACTGGAAGACGGCAAAGCAATGTATGAACTGACCAAAGACTACGACAAAGTGTTTACAGTTGGCTTTTTACTCAGATTTGATCCTCGTTTTAATATGATTAAACAGCGCCTCGATAATGGCGAATTGGGTGATATTATTCATCTTTATTGTCGTCGTAACAGTCCAATTACCGGGCCAAAGCGTTACATAGGTGCTTCTGATTTAAGTATGCACGTAATGATTCACGATATTGATTATATTAACTGGTACATGGATAGCGAGCCAGTCAAAGTTATTGCCAAAAGTCGCAGTGTTTTACTTAAAGAATACGGCATGAATGATGTGATTTATGCCATTGTTACGTACGAAAATGGCGCAATTGCTTGCCTGGAAGCTTGCTGGGTCTTGCCAGAAAATTCGCCAACCATCATTGACGACAAACTTGAATTAGTCGGAACAAAAGGCGTAGCATATGTAGACTCTTGCGACCACGGTGTTCGTTTTGTTAGTGAAAAAGGGGTATCTTATCCGGATTCAAGACATTGGTATTACACAAATGGCGAAGTTTCCGGCGATTTAGCTGAGGAAGTAATGGCATTTATTAATAACGTGGCGAATAACACAAAATCAATTATTACACCAAAAGAAGCGTATGATTCCTTACGAGTAGTAGATGCGATTGAACGTTCCATTGCTGAAGGAAAAGAAGTATCACTATAAAATAGCGCCACACATATGATTGGAGGGGGAAATATGTCTATTCGGGTACATGTACAAAAGTTTGGGAGTAAGCTAAGTGGTATGGTCATTCCGAATTTGGGAGCTTTTATGGCTTGGGGTATTTTAACGGCAATTGGGGTGGCTACAGGCTCTGAGATGTTAAAAGGGTTCATCGCACCAATGCTAAATTACTTGTTACCACTTCTTATTGCCTTTGCTGGAGGTCGAGCGGTTCACGGTTACCGAGGCGGAGTTATTGGTACCGTTGCAACAATGGGTGCAATTATTAGTTCGGATATAACCATGTTTATCGGCGCAATGATAATGGGCCCGCTCGCTGCTTGGGTACTTAAAAAATTTGATGAACGTATTGATGGAAAAATTCCAGCTGGGTTTGAACTATTAGTTAACAACTTTTCGATTGGGATAATTGGAGCGGGATTAGCACTATTTTCTTATGTGGCGATTGCTCCAATGGTCGAAGCTGTAACAAAAGTATTAGCAAGTGGCGTGGATGTATTAATCAATAATCATTTGCTCCCACTAACGGCTTTAATTATTGAGCCGGCCAAGGTCTTATTCTTAAACAATGCGATCGGTCAAGGTATTCTAAGTCCACTAGCCACCTTGCAACTCGCAGAAACAGGGAAATCAGTGCTTTACTTACTAGAATCAAACCCTGGACCAGGACTTGGAATTTTGCTTGGCTATATGTTCTTTGGTAAAGGAAACTCCAAAGCATCTTCCTACGGGGCAAGTGTTATTCACCTATTTGGTGGTATTCACGAAATTTACTTCCCATTCGTTTTAATGAATCCAATTCTTATTTTACCGCTAATTCTTGGTGGTATGACAGGAACATTTATTTTAACAATGACAAATGCGGGACTTGTTGGTGTGGCTTCTCCTGGTAGTATTATTACAATCATGATGATGGCAGCACCCGGCGATCACATTAAGATCCTTATTGCGGTGCTATGTGCGGCACTTGTTACATTCATTACTGCCATTCCATTTATTAAACGCATGGGTAACAAAGACTCTGAACTACAAGATGCAGCGAAGAAAATGGAAAGCCTTAAAGGCAAAAAGAGCAGTATTTCCTCCGTTTTCGAAGCTACAGTAGATGATTTTAATTTTAAAAATGTTAAAAGAATCGCTTATGCCTGTGATGCGGGACTTGGATCTAGTGCGATGGGCGCGACCGTACTACAGAAAAAAATCAAAAATGCTGGCTTAGAGGATATTAAAGTGTTCCATATCGCCATCCACGAATTGCCGACCGAATGCGATGTAGTCGTGACGCATAAATCCCTTATCGACCGAGCCAAAGAAAAGCAACCAGATGCGTATTATGTAGAAATAACGGATTACCTCGGCGCACCAGAATATCAAGAACTGATAGATAAAATAGTTGCAGACCGAGAACAAAAGAATTAACTTATTTGTAAGCGCTTCTTTTTAGGAGCGCTTTGAATAGTAAAATGGGTAGGAGGAAGACAATGTTAAAAGCGATTGTGATGGACTTTGACGGAATTGTTATTGATACAGAAGTAGTTTGGTATGAAATTTTTAAAGAATGGTTTAAAACGAAGCAGAATTATGACCTTTCTATCGAGGAGTTTTTGCAGTGCGTTGGGTCAAATGTGGACGATTTGTTTCGCGAACTCAACCGGACAGAGCAAATGGATATTAATCGACAAGACTTCGAAGCAGAAACACAAGCAACGTTTATTGAAAACAGTAAAAGTTTACCGGCCAAAGAAGGCGTGGAAAGCTTTATTCGTGAATTAAAAGAACGTGGATTAAAATTAGCACTTGCGACCTCATCGCAGCGACCAAAACCACTCTATCATTTGGAACGACTAGGCTTGCTCGGATATTTTGATGCGATTATTACGGCGGAGGATGTTACGCGAATCAAGCCGGATCCGGACTTGTTTTTAGAAGCTTTGAGAGCACTGGATGTTAAGCCATCGGAGGCTCTTATCGTAGAAGACTCGCGAAATGGCCTTTTGGCGGGAAATAGTGCGGGTGTCAATGTTCTTGTCATTCCAAATGAAGTAACAAAACATAGTGATTTAACCCCGAACTATTTGGAGCGAGAGTCGCTGGCGGAGGTAGATTTAACAGAAATAATGGCTGAATATAATAAATAAGGGGGCGCGAGCATGTTATTAGACCGAGTTACTTTAGAAGATATTGAGGTAAATTTAAAAGCAAAAGACTGGCGCGAAGCCATCCAAACGTCAGCAAGACTTTTACTAGAACGAGGCGCTATCAAAGAGAGTTATATTGACGGAATGATTCAAAGTGTAGAAAATAATGGACCATATATAGTGATTGCTAAACATATCGCCCTAGCGCACACACGACCAGAATTCGGCGTCATTCGCGGTGGCCTAACTTTTGCAACACTGGCTGACGGCGTGGCTTTTGGAAGCGACATGTTCGACCCGGTGAAACTAGTTATTACCCTTGCGGCAACAGACTCAGAAAGCCATTTAGAAGTGTTGTCAGAGCTTGCAGAAGTGCTCATGGACGAGGAAAAGGTAACCCGTTTGATCGAAGCAAATTCAAGCCAAGCGTTTTACGATGAGTTAACAAAAGAAGGATAATAATTTCACTAAAGAGGTGAAGAAATGGAAAATTATCTTTGTGTCGACATTGGTGGAACGAGTATCAAATATGCTAAATTTAATCAAGAAGGTAAGCGGGTGGGCGATCTTAAGTCTTGTGTGACGCCTATAACTGGCGGAGCGAATCAAATCATGCCCGCGCTTATTCGGATTGTCGAACAAGAAAAAACGAATGTAGCGGGCGTCTGTGTGGCCTCTGCGGGTGTTGTGGATTCTGTGAAAGGCAAAATTATTTATGCTGGCTACACGATTCCCAAATACACTGGAACTGAAATAAAAGCTGAACTAGAGCACCGATTTCATATTCCGTGCGTAGTGGAAAATGACGTAAATGCAGCCTGCCTTGGCGAGTTTTGGTTGGGTGGAGCACGGGGACGTGGGAGCGTGCTCTGTTTGACAATTGGAACCGGAATCGGCGGAGCAATGTTACTAAACGACAAACTAATAAATGGATCGTCTTTTACAGCATGTGAAGTGGGCTATATGCACCTTTCACAAGGGAGATTTCAAGATGTTGCTTCAACAAAAGCATTGATTAAACAAGTAGCCTCGCGAAAAAATATCGAGGAAAATGCGTTAAATGGTCGTCAAGTCATGGAATGGGCCTATAGCGGAGATGCAGATGTGCTGGCTGAAATAGAGCAATGGATTGAGAATTTAGTAGAAGGTGTAGTAAACTTAATCTATATTTTCAACCCAGAAGTGATTGTACTCGGTGGCGGATTAATGGAAGAAGAGTCATTCTTCAAACCGCGTCTAAAAGCGGCTATCTCAACCAAATTAATCTCACCGATGTTCGATACAGCAGATATTACTTTCGCAAAGCTGGGAAATGAAGCAGGGATGATTGGTGCGCTTTATCATTTCTTAAACCAGAAAGAGGCCGAAAAAGATGACGATTTTAAATGAAATCCAACAAAATTACAATCAATTACCGAATAAAGAAAAACAAATTGCGAAGTATATTTTAGAAAAAAGTGATGAACTCAAGAATATTAATATTAAAGAGCTAGCTGAAGAAACTGGCACATCCATTTCGACGATAACGAGATTTTGTCGCCATGTACGCTGTGATAGTTTTGTTGATTTGAAAATGCGGGTGAATACTGCAGCGACAATGGTTCCGTCACTTGGTTATGATGACCTTTTTGAAGAGGTTTATTCGTTCTACCATAAAGTAATTGATAACACGGTGAAGCTGATTGAACCAGCGAAGATCCGTGAAGTGGTGCAGTACATTCAAGAAGCTAAGCGAGTCTATATTTGCGGCGTCGGAAGTTCGGGGCTCACTGCCGTTGAAATGTCGCAGCGCCTTATTCGAATGGGGTTAAACGTCATCAGTGTCAACGATCCGCATATGATGATTATCACTAGCTCCATCACAACAAAAGAAGATTTTGTTATCGGCATTTCCAATTCAGGTAACACCCCAGAGCTAGTCACGGCGCTAAAAATCGCTAAGAAAAACAAAAGTAAAGTTGCTACATTTACCAGTTTTGAAAATAGTGAAATGACCGAAATCAGTGACGTCACTATTCCGGTTTACAATACTTTATTCGTAAGTAAAAGGTATTTTGCTAATAGCCAGTTTTCGATTATGTATGTGATGGATATTATTTCCATGATGTTGCTACAAAATGAGTCTTACCGCGACAATATGGAAAAAACCATCAATACCGTTACCGATGAATTTCATTAAGAAAATAGATAGGACTGTGAAACTTTAGCAGCTCTATCTATTTTTTCACATTTAAAGGACAGAATAAGCGTGTTTTTCTCTAGCATTTCTGCTAAAATAGTTTAAGAGACTTGCGGATAGCCAGATAATATATTAAGAAACCCCGAGATGTTCCGGAAAGGAAGGACCCAGATGCCTTTTTCACGTTTATTTGGAAAAAAAGAGAAGAATCAAATGGATGATATAGTAGAAGAAGGAGTACAACGCGTACAAGAACTTCCTATGGATAAAATTTTCCCGAACCAATTCCAACCACGGACAGTATTCGATCAAGATAAGATTGATGAACTTGCTCGAACTATCCGAATTCACGGCGTTATTCAGCCGATTGTGGTTAGAGAAATGGAACCGGATTATTATGAAATCATTGCAGGCGAGCGTCGTTTTCGTGCTGTGCTTTCTTTAGAAATGGAAAAAATTCCAGCAATTATTCAAAATTTAGATGATGAAGAAGTAGCAGCGATTGCGTTAATTGAAAACTTGCAACGTGAAGAATTGACGCCAATTGAGGAAGCGAAAGCGTATCGGAGTTTACTAGACATGCAGGACGTGACACAAGAAGCCCTTGCGCAACGTGTCGGGAAAAGCCAGTCTGCCATTGCAAACAAAATGCGACTTCTAAAACTACCAGAAACTGTCCAAGAAGCCGTTCTTAACAAACAAATTTCAGAGCGCCATGCTCGTTCGTTACTCGCATTAGAAACAGAAGAACAGCAAGTCGCAATTTTAGCCGAAATAGCTGAAAATCACTGGAACGTCAAACAAACCGAAGCAAGAATTCAAGAAATTTTGGGCGTGAAAAAACCAGTAGCTACTAAAAAAACCAAACCAAAACGCCAAGCTATTAGTCGTGACGTGCGTATCGCTATGAATACGATTAAACAATCGGTTACAATGGTTAAAGATAACGGAATGGACCTAGATTTCACCGAAGAAGAGACAGATGATTTTTATCAAATTACCATTCAAATTCCTAAAAAGAAATAAGAGGTGTAGCAGTGAGGTTTTTGAAGATAATTGGACATGCAGTTGGTGTCATTAGTTGTTTGATGGTACTTCCATCTTTCGTAATAGCGATTACAAGTGCTATTTTAAGTTTTAATCCACTATATATTACCTACTTTTTCACTAGCCCCTATGCCCGAGCAGTAGCCGTAGCAGAAGAGTCTGGTTGGGGAAGTGGCTTCAACATTCTATTAATTAATTACGGGGCATATCTCATCGCATTTGGCTATACTTTCTTTGCGATAGTGAAGATTTACAGTTGGTACCAAATCGCGAAAGAAGCGAAAAAATAGCTACAAAACCTGCTTATTGAAGCGGGTTTTTTATTTTCAAAAAAGGAAAGCAACTCAATTCGAGTGGTTTTGGTTTATTTTGTAAAAAATAGAGAAAATAAGTGCAATTTTGAGCAGAAAAAAGTACAATAGAATTAGGTAAAGTTGTAAAGGAGGGAGTGATTCACTCAACTCTGAGTGGAATCACGAAACGAATGGCAAAAATCATTTTTGTGAAAGACGAACAAAATGAGTTCCAAGCGTATGATTTCTTACAAAATTTAATTGTGGAAGAACCACTAATGGCCACTTTAGTATTTCAAGGCCTGTTACAACTAGAAACAGCAGAAACGAGAAAACTTAGCACTGGTAAGCAAATTCTCCCCGATGTCCATTTAATTATCGGTAAAAGTCAAGCTTACTCACTACAAACAACTCGAGTGGAAACAACTGTAGACCAACCGATTCAAGAGATGAAAGCACATTTTAAAGATAAAAATTGTCGTTTAATTTACTTCACTGCTTTTAGTGGCGATGAAACCTATTATTGCTTCGTTAAAGGCTATTTTAAAGATAAAAACCCGTTCACGGATCAAATGAGTGCTTACCGCGAAGAAGTCAAACGCGTATTCTTGCGTCGTATTGAAGCGGAAACAAGCATTGGTCATGCAGACTATCAATTCGAAACACTAAAAAATAAAGCTTTAGCAAATGAAGGCATTGCTCATTACTTAGATAGTTTTTCAGCAAGCCTTGGTAAATATATTTTCTCTAAACGAATGGAGAAGAAATGGTCTCAACTAGATTTAGCGCTTAAATCAGATTTATCTCCTGTTATTATTGGGCGTTTAGAAGCAGGGGATCCAGATTTGACTCTTAGAATGTATCAAAAAGTCTGCACGGTTCTAGGTGTTAAGACAACATTCTCTGTAGATTGAAGATAGAAAAGTAATCAGCTTAGGTTGGTTGCTTTTTTTATTTTAAAATGTTTCACGTGAAACATTTCTAGGTTTTCAAAACGTTATTTTCACCATTTTTAAGCTTTCAAAATACGAATTTCAATTTATTTTTACTTTTTGTAAGACTAAATGAAAATCTTTTGGTAGAATAGAAGATAAAAGAACCGGAAATCTCGGTACAAAATAAGGGTTGGTGAAAAAGATTGAGCAAAGTGATTGCACTAGCAAACCAAAAAGGTGGGGTTGGTAAGACGACATCATCTGTGAATTTAAGCTCGAGCCTGGCTTTTTTAGGTAAGAAAGTGTTACTAGTTGATATTGACCCACAAGGTAATGCATCAAGTGGCGTTGGTGTTAACAAAGGTGAAATTGAACATTGTATTTATGATGTACTAGTTGACGATGTAGCCATTCAAGATGTGTTGCAAAAAACAGACTTGGATAATTTGAATGTTATTCCAGCTACAATTCAACTCGCAGGTGCAGAAGTAGAGCTAGTTCCAGCTATCTCTCGTGAAATTAGATTGAAAAAAGCAATCGACTCAATCCGTGATGATTATGACTATGTGATTATTGATTGTCCGCCATCACTTGGGCTTTTGACTTTAAACGCATTAACAGCAGCAGATTCTGTTTTAATTCCTGTTCAATGTGAGTATTACGCGCTAGAAGGTTTAAGCCAGTTACTAAATACAATAAGAATCGTCCAAAAGCATCTCAATGAGGATTTACAAATTGAAGGTGTTTTACTAACAATGCTTGATGCTAGAACAAATCTAGGTATTCAAGTAATAGAAGAAGTGAAAAAATACTTCCAAAACAAAGTATTTAATACAATTATTCCACGGAATGTACGTCTAAGTGAAGCACCTAGTCATGGAAAACCGATTTTGTTATATGATGCAAAATCAAAAGGTGCTGAAGTTTATTTAGAATTAGCAAAGGAAGTGGTTGCACATGGCTAAAGGTCTAGGTAAAGGAATCAATGCACTATTTAATAATGTAGATACGAATGAAGAAACCGTACAAAATATCGCTATAAAAGATATTAAGCCAAATCCATATCAACCACGTAAAATCTTTGATACGAAAGCAATCAATGAATTACGTGACTCCATTAAAATTCACGGTGTTTTGCAGCCAATAATATTAAGAAATACAGATAAAGGATATGAAATTGTTGTTGGTGAACGTAGATTTCGTGCAGCAAAAGAAGCTAAATTAAAAGAAATCCCAGCAGTTGTACGTGATTTAACGGAAGAAGAAATGATGGAGCTTTCTGTCATTGAAAACTTACAACGCGAAGATTTATCTCCACTTGAAGAAGCGGAATCATATCAGTTCCTTATGAAAAAATTGGGCTTAACGCAAGCAAAATTAGCAGAACGCGTTGGGAAAAGTAGACCATATATCGCTAACTTTGTTCGTCTTTTGACATTACCTGAAGAAGTTCAAGTAATGTTACGTGATGGCTCATTGTCAGCTGGACATGGCCGAGTGTTACTAGGTTTGAAACTTAAGAAAAATATTATCCCAACGGCTAAAAAAGCTGTGGCGCAAGGGCTGACAGTACGACAATTAGAAGATGTGGTTAATAATCTAAATGAAAATGTTTCACGTGAAACAATTAAGCCGGCTAGAGTTCCTATCTTTATCCGTGAAAGCGAAAGCCAATTACGTGATAAATTTGGTACGGCTGTCTCGATTAAACGTCGCGATAAAAAAGGTAAAATTGAAATTGAATTTTTATCTGATGATGATTTAGATCGCATTTTAGAGATTTTAGATATTCAGTTTGATGATGAATAGGTTGTGATGTTTATGGAAAAAAAGCATTTCGATTTAAATGATATTGTGGAAATGAAAAAGCCTCATCCTTGTGGTACCAATCGATTTAAGATTATACGCATGGGGATGGATATTCGGATTAAGTGCGAAGGTTGTGGTCATAGTGTGATGATCCCCCGCCGCGAGTTCGAACGAAAAGTGAAGAAAATTTTAGTTAAAGCTGAACAATAATAGGGAACAGACGATGAATTAGGTCGTCTGTTCTTTTTTAAGCCTTTTAGTTGAAGTTTGTCTCTTCCTTCTTTAAAATATAAATAGTATCATTTAATAATTATTACAAATAAAAAATGATATAGAATTGTTATGGAGGTATATACATATGACAGATAGAAAAAATTTAACGACGAATCAAGGTGTGCCAGTTGGTGATAACCAAAATTCGATGACAGCGGGACGTAAAGGACCAACTTTGATAGAAGATTATGTGCTTATTGAGAAATTGGCACATTTTGATAGAGAGCGAGTACCAGAACGGGTTGTACATGCTCGTGGTGCTGGTGCTCACGGGAAATTTGTCACTAAGAAAAGCATGAAAAAATATACAATGGCTAAATTTTTGCAAGAAGAAGGAACGGAAACGGAGGTTTTTGCTCGTTTTTCAACAGTAATTCATGGGCAACATTCTCCAGAAACATTACGTGATCCACGCGGTTTCTCCGTTAAGTTTTATACAGAAGAAGGGAATTATGATTTTGTCGGAAATAATTTGCCGGTATTCTTCATTCGTGATGCGATTAAGTTTCCGGATGTTATTCATTCCTTGAAGCCTGATCCACGCACAAATATTCAAGATGGCAACCGTTACTGGGATTTCTTTAGCCTTACACCGGAAGCTACGACGATGATTATGTACTTATTCAGTGATGAAGGAACGCCGGCTTCTTACCGCGAAATACGTGGCTCTAGTGTTCATGCGTTCAAATGGATTAACGAAGAAGGCAAAACAGTTTATGTAAAACTGCGCTGGATTCCAAAAGCGGGAATAGTGAACCTTTCGACGGAGCAAGCTTCTCAAATTCAAGCAAAAGAATTTAACCATGCAAGTCGTGATTTGTATGAAGCAATTGAAAATGGAGACTATCCAGAGTGGGATTTATATGTGCAAGTGTTGGATCCGAAAGACTTGGATAACTTTGATTTTAATCCATTAGATGCAACAAAAGATTGGTTTGAAGATGTATTTCCTTATGAACACGTAGGAACAATGACGCTTGACCGCAACCCAGATAATATTTTTGCGGAGACAGAATCGGTTGGTTTTAATCCTGGGGTACTTGTACGTGGAATGCTTCCTTCTGAAGACCGTTTATTGCAAGGTCGTTTATTCTCTTACTCAGATACGCAAAGACATCGTGTAGGGCCAAACTACTTACAACTCCCAATTAACAGTCCGAAAGCGCCTGTCGCGAACAACCAACGTGACGGTCATATGCCGTTTAAACAACAAACAAGTTCGATTAATTATGAGCCAAATAGTTACGATACAGAACCAAAAGAAAATCCAGCGTTTATCGAGCCAGAGCAAGAAATCCGTGGTGATATTTCTGGGCGCCTGATTGCAGAAAAACCAAATAACTTTGGCCATGCAAAAGAAGTATGGGATCGTTATTCAGATGCAGAACGTGCTGCACTCGTGAAAAACATTGTCGATGATTGGTCACAAGTACGTGATGATATTAAAATCCGCAACTTACGTAATTTCTATCAAGTAGATCCGGAATTCGCTAGTCGAGTGGCTGCGGGAACTGGTGTTAATCTCGAAGCACATGTAGCAGATTTAAAATAAATCAAAGCGAAAATCCTTTTTAGGGTTTTCGCTTTTTTATGTTTCACGTGAAACTTTTTGGACTAGAAGATTGGAGTAAAGGCATTTTTAACGATATTGCTTTTTATCGAAATACTTGCTACTATTTCTGGAAGACTTGTCGTTATCAGGTGATAGGCTTATAATCAAGATGAAATAGCTTAAATTAATTGTCGTGAGGAGTGGAGCTGCGTGAGTGCTTCAAAATTATCATTACCTAGATGGAAACAAATAGTTCATATGCTTTATTTGAAGATGGAGTTTATTAGCGGTGGAGAATTAGGGGAGGCATTAGCTGTTAACCCTCGGACAATTAGAAATGATATTAAAGTAATTAATCAAATACTGATGATAGGCGGAAACAGAATCGAATCACTTCCTGGTGTAGGATATCGTCTGGTCATTGGTGATGAAAAAGCGCTGCGTGAAGCTCTTTTGGACGATTCGATAGGAAGAGCTAATATGAATATTGTACCGATGTTTGCAGAGGATAGAGCAGATTATATTATTCGATATTTATTACTCAAAAATGACTATGTAAAGCTGGAGACGTTGTCAGAAGAGCTTTTTGTTAGTAAGTCTACGATAAACTTGGATATTTTAGAAGTGAAACGAAAACTCAAAGAAAATGAGTTGAAAGTGGAAAAACGGGCTGGCTATGGCATTAGAATTACTGGTGCAGAACTTGCTATCCGATTTTGCTTTTCAAGATATTTGTTAGTGGAATCTACAAGCCCGCTTATTACAGAAACAGAAATAAATTTTTTTGGAGAAGTTAATTTGGAAATGATGGAGCAGATTGTCGTTTCTAATATAGCGAAATATAATATTCACATGACGGACATTTCAGTTAAAAATTTGATTATTCATATCGCAATTGCTGTATGTCGTGTAAAAGATAATTGTTATGTACCTGCAACAGATTTGGAGGATATTGAATTTAGTATGCCGGAATTAAGGGCGGCTCAAGGTATTATAAAAGAAATAGATCTTTCAGAAGGAATTCGTTTCCCGGAAAGTGAGACTGCCTATCTGCTGCTACACCTTAGTTCGAAAAACAGAAAAAGTGACTTTAATAATTACCGAGAATATATCATCGTGGATAAGATGTTAGAAAAGATTAAAGAGCTGTACGGTTATGATTTTAAGCAAGACCAGAAAATGATTTCCAATATCGCTTTGCATTTAAAGCCAGCTATTAACAGAATTAAATTTAATATGAATATACAAAACCCGTATTTAAAAAATCTAAAAGCTAATTATCCACTAGCTTTTGAATTAGGGTTGGTTGCTAAAGAAGTCCTTGAGCAGGAGTTAAAAACAAATGTAGACGAAGCGGAAGTAGGATATTTGGCTATTCACTTTTTGTATGGCTTAGATAAGGAAATAGGGTCTGAGAAGCAAAAAGTATTGATTGTTTGTGCTTCTGGTTTAGGGACGTCGCAACTTTTGGAATCTAAAGTACGAAAAGAGTTTGAGAATACGCTTGAAATAGTCGGCGTGTACTCATTTAAAGAATATGAGCAGAGTGGAACGGCATGTGACTTTGTTATCTCTACAGTACCACTGCGAATGAAGTTACATCCATTTATTCAAGTATCGCCATTTTTGACAAAGGCGGATATTCGTAATATCACTGCGTTAATGAAGCAAGATGAGACGAAGAACCAATTTGAAGTGGACAAGGTTTTTAAGGAATCGTTATTCTTAATTAGTGATAAAAAGGACAAAGAGCAAGTTCTGGTAGATTTAGCGAGTCTTTTGCTGGAAAATAATATTGTTGGCGAGGACTATTTACCATCACTTTTTGAGCGCGAAGAAATTGTGCCGACTTATTTAGGTAATGGACTTGCGGCACCACACCCAATTGAAGCAAACGTCCAAGAAACAGCTATTGGAGTATGTATTTTTACTGGCGGTGGGGTAAAGTGGAATGAGGAAGATCAGGCACAAGTGATTTTCATGTTAGCGGTAAAAAACAAGCAACAACAGCAGCTTGCGACGGTGTATGAGCTTATTAGCAATTTAGTAGAAAGTCCAAAAGCAATGGGAGAGCTAAAACGTGTGACAAGTTTTGAAGAATTTATGCGTGTGTTACAAACGATATAACCAAAAGGTTCGTTAGACTTTCTTAGAGAGAAAAGTTAACGGGCCTTTTTTTATTTCCGCATGTAAAATACAGATGCGGAAAAAGACTAGATTTATTTAACAAAAAGAAAGCGCTACACTTATTGTAATATCAAAGGAGGTATAAAAAATTGAAAAAGTTCATCGAGAAATTAAGTTGGTTATCGCAGAAGCTTGGAAATCAAATTCATTTAAAGTCTATGCGTGATGCATTTGCTACTATTTTACCTTTTATTATGTTAGCAGGATTCATGGTTTTAATTAATAACGTGATTATTAAGCCGGATGGTTTTATGTCGGCGATCATCAGTTCCGAAACACTTACGACTTGGCAGGGGCTAGGTAACAGTATTGTGAACGGGACTTTAGGAATTATTACTATTTTGATTGGAGCTTCAGTTGCTTACTTTTTAGCGCAAAACCGGAAGTTTGAAAATCCGTTTGCACCAGCGTTAATGACCATTGCACTGATTGTTATTTTTATCCCAGCTGTAACAGAAATTGTGCCGATTGGTGCAGAGAAATCTGTGGAAGTTGCTGGAGTATTACCAATAGCCTTGATGGGTTCGGCGGGCATGTTCGTTGGGATTGTAACGGCGCTTCTTGCAACAGAAGTATTCATTCGTCTTTCTAAGAGTGAGAAAATGAAAATCCATATTTCTGGGGATAGCGTACCTCCAGCCGTAATTAAATCATTCAATGTGCTTATTCCGACAATGTTAACAATACTTATTTTTGCGTTTATTTCATTCTTAGTAGTGACATTATTCAGCTTGAATTTGTATTCTTTAATTAGCGCAATTATTCAAGAACCATTAACATTCTTAGTTACAAGTGTTCCAGGGTTCCTAACGTTAATGACGATTTCACAAATGCTTTATTCTATCGGTATTGCTGGAAGTGGGATTTTAGGGCCGATTATGGACCCAGTTCTTTTGGCAAATATGCAAGAAAATATGACAGCATTTGCGAATCACACAGAGATTCCGCATATTATTAATACTACTTTCCGTGATGTTTTTGGCGTTATGGGCGGCGGCGGAAATACTATTGCGCTGTTAATAGCAATTTTTATTTGGTCAAAACGAAAAGATTATCGCGAAATAGCTACTTTATCGGCAGCTCCTGGTCTATTTAATATCAATGAACCGGTAGTATTTGGCCTTCCGATTGTTTATAACTTGAGTTTGATGATTCCGTTCATTATTTCAACACCGCTTTGCTTATGTTTAGCCTACTTCGCGACAAAGCTGCATATGATTTCAGAAGTAGTCGTAATGGTTCCGTGGACGACACCAGTTGTTGCTTCCGGCTTCCTTGCAACAGGTGGGGACTGGCGTGCTGCAGTATTCCAAATTTTCTTGATTGGCGTCTGCGTACTTCTTTACCTACCATTCTTAAAAGCCAATGACAGAATTAAAGCCTAATTGGAGGGATTTTTATGAAAAATATTATGTTGATGTGTAATGCGGGAATGTCTACAAGCGTTTTAGTGAGGAAAATGGAACGCGTTGTAGAAGAACGTAATTTAGAACTGACTATCTGGGCTATTTCAGAAACGGATTTCGAAAAAAATTGGCGTAAAGCTGATGCGATTTTACTTGGACCGCAAGTGAATTATATGAAAGATAAGGTTATAGAAACAGTTGGTGATAATGTATCGGTGGCAGTTATTGATATCGTTGATTATGGTCGAATGAATGGTGAAAAAGTATTAGATTTAGCAATTAGTTTATTGTGACATTCTTAGTTTTTTAGCAAGGAGGAGAAAGAATATGGCTGTTTATTTGGATAAGGAGAAACCAGTTTCAGAACGTGTAGAAGACTTACTTTCCAAGATGACCTTAGCAGAAAAATGTGGTCAACTAAACCAAAGAATGTATGGCTGGGAAGCTTTTTCAAGAGATGGCGAAACGTTTCATATCACGGAAAAATTTAAAGAGGAAGTAACTAGATTTGAAGGTATAGGCGCTTTATACGGTCTGTTCCGCGCTGATCCATGGTCCAAAATGAATAAGGACACGGGTGTAAGTCGGAAAAATGCTGGCAAAGTAGCTAATAAAATTCAACGCTATGTGATAGAAAATACGCGCCTAGGGATTCCTGTACTATTAGCTGAGGAAGTTCCGCACGGTCACCAAGCGTTAGATAGCGAATCTTATCCGGTAAATTTAGCTCGTGCTGCTTCTTTTAATCCAGAGTTGCAAAAACAGGTCGCAAGTGCGATTACAGAAGAAATTTCCGAAAAGGGAGTTCATCTAGCACTTGCTTCAGCATTAGACATACTTCGAGACCCACGTTGGGGACGCGCTGAAGAGTGTTACGGTGAAGATCCATACCTTGCAGCGGAATTAACAGCGGCAATTACAGAAGGCTTTCAAGCGAGTGGGAAGATTGCTGTTATTTTAAAACATTTTGCGGCACAAGGCGAGCCGATTGGCGGGCATAATTCTGGACCAGTTTCTATTGGCGTAAGGGAACTTAGAGAAATTTTCTTGGAACCAATGCGCGCGGGAATTAGAAGTGGTGCTCTTGGCGTCATGGCAGCTTACAACGAGATTGACGGGGTGCCATGCCACGCGAACAAAGAGCTTTTAACAACTATTTTGCGAGAAGAAATGGGATTCTCCGGGATTGTTATGGCAGATGGGTGTGCCCTTGATAGATTATTAAAACTAAATCCTGATCCAAAAAAAGCCGCAAAAATGGCTCTTGAAGCCGGTGTGGATTTGAGTTTGTGGGATGAAGTGTTTCCATTTCTTGAAGAAAGCGTGGAAAAAGGCATCCTTGATGAAAAGGTCGTTGATGATGCTGTGAGGCGAGTGCTTCAAGTGAAATTCCAATTAGGGCTATTTGAACAACCGTTTGTAGAAGAAGAAATTCAAGCACCGAAGTCTGATTGGAAACAACTAAATTTACAAGCCGCTAGAGAGGGTATTTGTCTTTTGAAAAACGACTTCGAAACATTACCTCTAGTAGGCGAACGGAAAAAAATAGCTGTTGTTGGTCCTAGCATAGATGCGCTTTATAATCAGTTGGGAGATTATACAGCTCCGCAAAATGAATCAGAATGTGTCACTGTGTTAGAAGGGATAAAAAAACTGCTTCCTAAAAATTGGGAAGTCGTTTCTGAAAAAGGTACTGAAATTCGTGAAGAGCTTCCGGATGGCATTCAAAGAGCAGAAGTGGTTGCTAAAGAGGCAGACGCCATTGTTATGGTGCTCGGTGGTTCAAGTGCGCGGAATTTTGACATGGAATTTTTAAATAATGGCGCGGTAAGCTCTAAGGGCCCGAACATGGATGCCGGTGAAAATGTGGATGTTGCTGATATCACGCTTCCACAACCGCAATTAGATTTGTTTTACGCAATGAAGCGTACTGGAAAGCCTGTAATTGTCGTAATGATTCAAGGTAGACCAATCGCTATCCCAGAAATTAGTTCGACAGCGGATGCGATTCTCACAGCTTGGTATCCAGGAAGTGTTGGTGGAACGGCGATTGCTGAGGTTCTTTTCGGTCATTACAATCCTTCAGGTAAATTACCAGTCAGCATACCAAGATCCTCCGGGCAGATTCCTATTTACTACAATCAAAAGGCAGTGGAGTATAAAGAAGACTACTTTGATTTAACTGGTAAGCCGCTCTATCCATTTGGTTATGGTTTAAGTTATAGCACTTTTGAATATCAAGATTTACAGATAAAACAAGAATCTATAAAAATAGCAGAACTCCTTGGCGGGCAATCTGTAGAAGTGAAAGTAACTTTAAAAAACACCTCTAATGTAGCCGGTGAAGAAGTTGTGCAACTTTATCTTCATGATATGGAAGCAAGTATTACTAGAAGAAAAAAAGAATTAAAAGCATTTAAAAAGGTTCGTATTGCAGCGAAACAAACAGCTACAGTGACATTTAAGCTAGATAAATCAAGTTTTGAAATATGGTCAATTAACAATAAATATGAGGTGGAGCCCGGTGGTATAGAAATTTTCGTTGGTGGAAGTTCTGATACTAAATTAACAGGGCGAGTTTCAATCATAGGAGGCTAGCGAAAATGGAAGGAATGGAACTCGCATCATTTCAAATAATTAGTTCTGTTGGCGCCGCAAGAAGTTGCATTATTGAGGCGATGAAATTCGGAAGACAAAGAAAATTCACAGAAGCATATAAAAAAATTGACGAGGCTAATGAATTTCTTAGCGAAGGTCATAAAAATCATGTGCAACTAATTCAAAAAGAGGCAGATGGCGGAGACGTACAAATTTCTATCCTCTTCATGCACGCGGAAGATCAATTTATGACAACTTATACATTACGCGATGTAGCTTATGAGATGATTGCTATTTGGAAAGAGATGAAGTAATTAAAACGAAAATCCTTTACTGATTAAAGGGTTTTCGTTTTTTGGTGGGTGGCTTTTTGTTTGAAAAACCTTTATAATATACGTTAGTGAAAAAATGTCTATTTGACAGGCATTTTCAAAATGAAGTTAATGAAAAGGAGTTTATATATAATGGCACTTACAGCTGGTATTGTCGGGCTTCCTAATGTTGGGAAATCGACACTTTTTAATGCAATCACAAAAGCAGGAGCAGAGGCTGCGAATTATCCGTTTGCGACGATTGACCCGAACGTAGGAATTGTTGAAGTTCCTGACCACAGATTAAACAAACTAACGGAACTTGTAAAACCGAAAAAGACCGTTCCAACAACTTTTGAATTTACAGATATCGCCGGAATTGTAAAAGGTGCTAGTAAAGGGGAAGGACTTGGAAACAAATTCTTATCCCATATTCGTCAAGTGGATGCAATATGCCATGTAACTCGTTGTTTTGATGACGAAAATATCACCCACGTAGAAGGCCGAGTAGACCCGCTAGACGATATTTCTACAATCAACTTAGAACTTATCTTAGCGGACTTAGAAACAGTAGAGAAGCGCATTGGACGCGTTGAGAAGCTATCTAAACAAAAAGATAAAGATGCTGTGGCTGAATATAACGTTTTAGTTAAACTACGTGAGGCTTTCGAAAATGACAAACCAGCTCGTGCGATTGAATTTAACGAAGAAGAAGAGAAAATCGTTCGCAACCTTTTCTTACTTACAAGAAAACCAGTTTTATATGTAGCAAATGTAAGTGAAGAAGATGTTTCTAGTCCGGACGATAACAAATATGTACAGCAAGTACGCGAATTCGCTGCGAGCGAGAACTCTGAAGTTATCGTAGTATGTGCTCGCGCTGAGGAAGAAATTGCTGAACTTGAAGACGAAGATAAGCTAGAGTTTTTAGAAGCGCTTGGAATTGAAGAATCTGGTTTAGACCAATTGATTCGTTCTGCGTATACATTGCTTGGCTTAGCGACTTACTTCACAGCAGGCGTTCAAGAAGTTCGCGCTTGGACCTTCATCAAAGGTATGAAAGCTCCACAATGTGCCGGAATCATTCATACTGATTTCGAACGTGGATTCATTCGCGCTGAAGTTGTTGCATATGACGCTTTACTTGAATACGGCTCAGAGCAAGCAGCCAAAGAAGCGGGAAAAGTACGCTTGGAAGGTAAAGAATACGAAATGAAAGATGGAGATGTTGTTCATTTCCGCTTTAACGTTTAATATGTTTCACGTGAAACAATCTTTTGACAAGTAAGTATGTCAAAAGATTGTTTTTTAGGTTAGTTCATAAATTCTGCGTTACTGATATACTTCAAAAGAGTATTAAGCTAATTTTTGAACAGATTTATACTTTTAATATAGAAAGTGAAAATAATAATAAATATGTTTCACGTGAAACAAACAATCAATTAAGCGATTTTGTCAATATATATAAGGGAATGTTTAATTTATTTGCACTAATTAATTCACAAAATATACAATTTGCAGAGAGCGGAATGATGCTATAATTAACTATAAATTTTATTATAGGAGTGTTTTTTTTGATACAGTTAATGGTTATAGCATTTTTTGTTATTCTTCTAGTAATTATGCCAAAGAATAACAAAGAAGAAAGAAAAGCAGCTCATTTACTAATTGATAAATATGGTATTCAAGTTGCAAAGAAGAATAATCCGGTTCGTCAAATGGCATTGCTGGAAGTAGCGCTAGGTATTTCTACTTATAGAGGTAGCCGTAAGAAAACCTTTATTTTTATTGGTAGTTTTTTTGTAATCGCATTTATTTTAGGTTATCTAACGTACTTTTTTGGAATAAACCGAAATATCACAGCTACAATCATTGTAGGTATTATTTTAACTTTATTTTTAATTGCCGGAACAATAATAATGTTTGTAATAGCGATTCGCCAAGCATCTTCATTACGTACAGACGCATGGGCTAAAATCTTAACCACAATTGACCCTCAGTTTCCCGTTGAATTCCTAAATGAGAAGAAATGGCAAAAAGCCTTCCTTGCTCAAATGGAAAGTATGAACGAACAATTAGCATAATCAGAGAAGTATTAGACTTTTAGAGGTTTAATACTTTTTTTATTCCCCGGGAAATAAATAGTATTTTATATTGTGATAACATTTAAAATAAAACTGGCACCGTTTCAAGATAGAAACGGTGCCAGTTTTTTGCTAAGGGTTATTTCTAGCAGCTATTTTTATACAGAGCAAGGCAATTAGAAGTAATACTAGGCAGAATGCGGGAAATACAAGTATTGATCCTGAATGCAAAACGCCAATGAAGAAAGTACAAAGACTGACAATTACATAATATCCTAAGCTTAAAAAGGCGCCAGCTGTACCGGCAACTTCTTGAAATTTCACTAGTGCTAGACTTAAACAATTTGGTAAAGACATGCCAATTCCTACTAAGATAATAGAAATGAAGAAGATGTAGAATATAACTTGGATAGTAAGCGGGAATAGGGCAACCATGCTAAGAAATAGAGTGCCAATAAGAGCTAGCAAAATTCCTTCTTTAATGATTTTATGAGGTGAATTCTGCTTTAAGCGCCAGTTCGATAGCCAAGCTCCTAAAATAGTTGCCGTAGCCACTGCGCACCCCATGAAGCCATACTGACTCTGATTAAAATGAAACCTCTCAATAAAAATAGTAGGAGCTTCAGAGTAGTAACTAAACAATATTCCATTAAAAATACCAATTAGCACTCCAAAAGCAATTGTATAGCGGTCAAAAATCATTTTTTTACCAATTACTACCATTTTCTGCACACTGAATGGGGTGGCGTTCGCTGTTTTTGTTTCTGGTAGTCGTTTTAAACTCCAGAACAGCAATATCATTCCCATAACTACTAAAAATAAAAAAACCACGCGAAAGCCGTAATATTGTCCGATAAATCCACCAATTAATGGCCCAATTGCCGGTGAAAATGCCAAAGCGGCTGAGATTTTTGCAAATAAATGGTGGCGATCATTACCGTGGTAGTTGTCACGCAAAATGGTCTGTGTTGTAACAGAACCCGTACTTGCGCCAAATGCTTGAACAAAGCGTCCGATAAAAAGCATTGTAATATTATTTGAAAAAAGGCAGACGAAGCAACCAAGAATATAGATAAATATCCCAAAGTTCATTGCTTTTCGTCGACCTAAAAAATCGGAACTAACGCCCCAAAAGAAGACACCAACTGCAAAAGCAAGAAAGTAGATGCTTAAAGTCATTTGAGCCAAATTTAATGAGACGCCGTAGCTCGTAGCAATCTCCGTTAAAGAAGGCGTATAAATAGTTTCGCTAATTTGTGGAAACCCCACAAGGCACACAAGTAATGCTAAATTTATTTTCTTTGTTTCGATGTTTTTTTCCATAAAATTCTCTCCTGAATAAGTTATTTATCTGGGAAAAAAACATCTTTCACAGGGAAATGGTGGGACCATGATTTTAATACGCTCGTAAAAAAGCATGCAGTCACCCCTTTCTATTTTAAACGGAGAAGGTTCCGTTTTTTCGTTAAAGTTTATTGTAGTATAAATGGGTGGAAAGATAAAGTGTTGGTGGACGATTGAATAAATATACACTGATATTTACTTGAATTCAGCATTTAAGTGAACAAGTTCAAATATATGTGGTTAAGTTAAGCTGGTATATGAAACTTTTGTGACTATCAAGCTTGAGGCTGAATAGAAACATGTATAATGAGCTGTCTAGCGCTTTTTTATTCTGAAAATGGAGTTTTTGTAACACGATATGTGTAGAAAATGCACTAAGACACTATAACTTTAGCTATTTAGGATAAGAATGGAGTCGTTCATTACATTTTGGTTATACATTACTTTTTTGTGTTACATTGGGAATAGTTGGAATATTATAAAAGTAAAAATTTGGAGGTTTCATAGGGAAGGATATATTCTAACCTGTTTATTTGGTTATGCAATATAACTATTAATTGGAAAGAGGGGGAGAATACAATGAAGAGAAAAGTATGTGTTTTAGCGATAGCATTGCCTACAGTGTTATCACCGATGGGCGCCTTAGCTGCTCAAAATCTAAATGAAGGAGAGACTAGCTTAGATTCACTAATGAGCGCAAATAAAACAGGTGAAAAAGTGATTTTTTCTGAGACCACAACAGGAAAAAAACCTCTATTAAAAGCAGCGCAATCAGCTGGAGGCGGTACTTTCTGGGTTACATGGGGACAAGATAGACATTATTCAAATTATCAGCATTATAAAAAAATGCATAGATCAAGTGCCTCTAATTTCAGGACGACAGTAAGAAGTAGGTGGGAACCAAAGAGCAATCTAGCAAGTGTTTGGATTAAATCATCGCTATGGGGTAATAAAGCTAATTGGGCTACAAAATAATTCCTATAAAGCTAAGAAATTATTATGTTTCTTAGCTTTATAGTTAAACTAAGGATGATTTAATGAAAAAATTTCTTTCCATTATCATATTAGTAACACTTGTCATTGGTAATATAATGTTTTTTACTTTTATTAGTAATACTTTGTCGCGTGATTTTCTTTTTAAAGACCAGACAGAAGTGCAGTTTAAATATAAAGATGACTTTCAGGTTTTAGAAGTTAATAATTCTATAAAGCAATTTTCAGAAGCGAACAATATTAACATAGCGCAGTATACATTTTTAGATGAACGCGATTTGAATATTTATGCCTCTAATCCCCAGTATTCACCAAATATAAAGCTTGAAAAAGGAGATTATCCCGATAAAAATCGGTTTTTGGTGAATCGGGAAAGTGGCGATGAAAAACAATCGGGTGTGATTTATCATCCTTCTAAGTATTGGTCTTTAAAGGTTTATGACTTTGGACAGATTAAAAATGTGGGTCTAAGTGATACTTTTTATGTAAGCGGCTTAGATAACCAGGATACGTATCAGGCTTTTTTAAAGGAATTTGAACAGTACGGGGAAATAACTACGAAAAGTGTTGATGTGAGCTGGTGGAAATATATTAATATCCCGTTACTTATGACTTTGCTTTTGTGTTTTGCTATTTTGTTTGTTTTTACATATTACTATTTAAGATACTCTAAACAACGGTTATTAGTTAATCGTATATGGGGGAATTCTGAATTAGTTACATTAATGTCTTTGTTCAATAAAACTATAATATTTACTTTGTTTAGTGTGTTAGCAATTCTGATAACTTTTGTTAGTATTGTTTTAGCAAATGGGCTAGCCACGTACTTAGTGGAGATAGTGTGGAAGTTGCTTTTATTTAATGTACTTTTATTTATTTTTATTCTGTTTCCAATGTATTTCTTTGGATTACTTAGAATAAAGAAAATTGATCAAGCAAAATCAGACCAGCGTATGCAATCATCAAGACAGCATTTGGCAATCAATCTAGTTATTAAATTTGTGCTGCTCTGCTTATTTATAGGTACTTTTATTGCTTCTTATCAATCACTTCAGACATTAAATACAAGACTAGCTAATATTGATGTATGGGAAGCTACAAAGGACATTTTTAAAGTAAAAGTAGGGGTTTTACCTGAGGGGATTCAAGATAACTTAAAAGCTGATAAAGAGCTAAACAACAATTTAAGTGCTTTTTATGAAGAAGGTACATCTAAGAAAGAGATGTTTTTAATGTATTCGAATAATTTTCAGCGAAGTGAAACTAATACTTTTTTCTATGAAACTTATTTGAAAAAGGACTCTGAAATAAACTCACCTGAGGGTAATAGCGTAGAAATTGATTTTAATTACTTAAAATTAAATCCGATTAAAAGTATAAAAGGTCAGAACGTGGAAAAAGAAGCGATAATCAGTGATAAAGTTTTGAATATTATTGTTCCTAATAGTAAGAAGGGACTAGAGAAAGATATAAAAAACACTTTTCTCGATTACTTCTATTTTCAAAAAGTAGAAGTGGCGAATATTTATAACAAAGCTTTAGACCTGCCTGCTGTGGCGCTAAGTAAGGAAGACTTAAGTGTTAATATTATTTATGCAGAAAATAATCAAGATTATTTTTCCTATGATAGTAATACTGGGGATTTTAGGACTGGAAATATCACGGATCCAATTGCGATTGTATATACGGGAAATATTGACTCATCTAGTATTGGCGCTCATGTAACTTCTTCTGTATATTTTATTGATAAATCGAATGGTGACGCTTTTAACGCTATCTTACCACTTATTAGTAATTCAAATGCAAGAGAAATTACCCATGTAAGGAGTGTTTATCAAGAAGTTTCAAGCGAAATAACTACTTTGAAATGGCAAATATATCAGCAATTGATAGGTACGATTATCTTAGCCCTATGCTTATGCTCTTTTATGGTACTTCTTGTACTGTCCTATTACGGGGAGAACTTATATAAGCAACTAATTTATCATGTATTTGGCTATTCGTTTTGGAAAAGTAGTAAATGGTTTAGTATAAGCAATTTGTTTGTGAGTGTTTTTTCTGGAATCCTCATTTTTATTCTTAGCAAAGAACCGGTTGCCCTATATTTTAGCGTTGTTATTCTCATAATAGAACTATGTGCCATTTATTTCATAAAGGAAAAAGCGATTTATAAAGATTTTAAAGCCATACTAAAAGGTGAAAAATATGATTGAATTAGTTAATGTCAGTAAAAAGATACAAGATAAATTGATTTTGGAAAAAGTCTCTCTTTCTATTGGAGCTGGTGAATTTATTGCAGTCGTCGGCGAGAGTGGTAGTGGGAAGACCACGCTGCTGAATGTTATCGGACACCTAGATTCAAAAGATAGTGGGCAAGTTATTATTAACGAGATGGAATATCAGCCGAAAAAAGAGGTTATGACTCTAAAAAAAGAGGTGTTAGGTTTTATATTCCAAAATTATCTATTGATGGAAAATGAAACAGTGTTAGAAAACTTATCCATTACAGGTGGAAAAAATCGCAAGCTGATGATAGAGCATTTAGAAGAAGTAGGAATGGATGAAAGCTATTTAGCAAAAAAAGTATACCAATTAAGCGGTGGAGAAAAACAACGGATTGCTATTGTGCGCATTTTACTCAAACCATTTCAGTTATTACTTGCGGACGAACCAACAGGCAACTTGGATGATAAAAACAAACACAAAATCATTGAATTATTTTTAGCGTTGAAAAAACAAGGTAAAACAATCATTTGTGTCACACATGACCCAGAAATATCTGCAAAAGCAGATCGAATCATTTACATTGAAGGAGGCGAAATAAGATGAAAATTATCGGTATTTCTTTAGTAAATAGTCTTTTAATACTCTTAGTGGTGCTTATTCATAAAATTTTCTTTAGGGTATTATTGCTTGGATATGAAAACTTGGTTATCTATTGGGGCTCCTTTGTTTTAATCTATTTCATTTTAAATTTAATTACAAATAAGATACTGTTACCTAGGGGAGGAATAATCGAAAATAGTTAAGGGTAGAATGGTTTTAACAAAACCCATTGACAGCGATTTCATATGGTGGTACTATATCCATGAGGCTTGTTACCGGTAATGCGGGCAATACCAGATATTAGTTTTTTTGGCTGATATGTGTGGTATTGCTCTTTTTATTTTGCTTCAAATAGGTGGTGATTTGTTTGAGAATTGAGAGGATTTTAAATAATAATATTGTAAGTGCGATTGACGAGGATGCGCAGGAATTGCTGATTTTGGGAAAGGGGCTTGGCTTTAATTCTAAAGTTGGCGATCCAATTAATGAATCGAAAATCGAAAAAGTTTTTGAGTTGAAAGATGACACAATGGATAAGTTTAAAATGATTGTAAATGAAATTCCAATACAATTTTTAGAAGTAACTGACGATATTGTGAAGCTTTTCAAAATGAAAACGACGAAAGATATTAGTGATGTCATCTATATTTCTCTTTCGGATCATCTGTACTTTGCCACGCAACGTTTGCAAGAAAACGTGGTTATCGAAAATCCGCTCTCGTGGGAAGTGAAACGCTTTTATCAGGAAGAATACGCAGTGGCCAAAGAGGCTGCGAAAATGGTGGAAAGTAAGCTTGAAATAGAGCTTCCTGATGCAGAAATTTCTAATATAGCGCTACATTTTGTTAATGCGGAAGTAGATAGTGATATGAACGACGTCACACACATTATGCAGTTAATTCAAGAAATTATTTCTATTATTAAATATCATTTTAACATTGAATTTGATGAAGAAAGTACGAATTATTATCGTTTTATGACCCATCTGAAGTTTTTCTGTCAACGCGTAATTATTGGCGAGACAATTGACGAAATGGATGAATTTCTTTATCAAACAGTGAAGAAAAGTAGAGGCGCTATTTTCGAATGTATTGATAAAATTGGTGTGTTTTTGGAAAAGAATTATCAATTTACGATGAGTCATTCGGAACAGTTTTATCTGGCGCTTCATATTGAACGGCTTTTAAAAAGAAAAAATAACTAATAGGCTTGTTACCGCGATTTGCGGGCAATACCTGGATGATTGTATGCTTTTTTAGGTGCATTTCATTCAGGTTTTTCTATTATATTTAGGAGGATTAGCATGGACTACAATCAATTAGCAAAAGAAATTTTACAGGCAGTCGGTGGGAAAAATAATGTGAATGAAGTTTATCATTGCATTACCAGACTACGGTTTCAATTAAAAGATCAATCGAAAGTAAATGAAAAACAATTAAAAGATTTGGATAAAGTGATGGGGACGAATGTTGCGGGGAATCAATTCCAAGTAATTATCGGAAATGACGTGCCTAAAGTGTTTGACGCATTAGTGACAGAAAATCCTGCTTGGAAAAACAAAGAAACGACAAATAAAACGACACGGCAAAAAGGAATAAAAGGATTTTTCTCGAATATCTTTGATGCACTTTCGGGCGTGTTTGCACCAATTCTTCCTGCGATTGCGGGAGCAGGTTTAATCAAAGGTTTCATGGCATTATTTGTTTCACTTGGTTGGTTAGCAACAGATACAGAAACTTACCGTATCTTGTTAGCTATCGGTGACGGGGTATTTTACTTCTTGCCAATTTTAGTTGCTGTAAGTGCCGCGCGTTACTTTAAAGCGAATATGTTTGTCGCGCTTGGAATTGGAGCGGCGCTACTTTATCCGGATTTAACGGCTTTACTTAGTGCGGGGACAACGCCACACTTTATTGGGTTACCAGTAACTCCAGTGACGTATGCTTACTCTGTTATTCCGATTTTACTTGCAATTTGGATTATGTCTTATGTGGAAAAATGGGTGGACCGGATTATTCCAACCTCGTTAAAACTGTTGTTTGTCCCATTAATTACAATGTTTATTGTTGTTCCTTTGACGCTTGTTGTTATTGGGCCACTAGGTACATTTGTTGGAGACGGTGTATCTGGCGGAATTAACTGGTTATTAAATAATGGTGGAGTTATTGGCGGTATCTTGATTGGTGGTGCCATGGCCATTATCGTTATGACTGGTATGCACTATGCAATTGTTCCATTTGTTATTAGTAATTTAGCAAAATATGGTTATGATAAATTTTTACCGTTAACTTATATTTCCAATATGAGCCAAGCGGGAGCGACTTTCGGTGTATTTTTCCGGGCAAAAGATAAAAAACTGAAATCATTAGCATTTTCAACTGGTTTAACTGCATTAATGGGTGTCACGGAACCGGCAATGTACGGGATAAATGTGGTATATAAACGTCCTTTCATGGCGTCGTTAATTGGTGGGGCTGCTGGTGGTGGCTTTGCAATGATGTTTGGTGTAAAAGCGTATGTCTTAACTGGTAACGGTGGTATTCCTGGACTTCCAGGTCTTGTCGGAGATACTTTTGTTTATGCATTAATTGCGATGGCCTTAGCATTTATCGTGGCTTTAATTTTCTCTTATATTTTCGGTATTGATGAGCAAATGGTAGAAGCAACTCCTGTAGCAGAAAAAATAGCAGCTGGGACAGAAATTTTGCAAGCTCCAGTTACTGGTGAATTAGTAAAAATGAGCCAAGTAAATGATACTACTTTTGCAGATGAAATTATGGGTAAAAGTATTGCGATTAAGCCAAATGAAGGTAAACTTTATGCTCCAGCTAACGGCACAATCATTTCGCTTTTCAAAACAAAACATGCGATTGCTATGCAGTCAGATAATGGCGCTGAAATATTATTACATGTAGGCATTGATACAGTGAAGCTTGATGGTAATTACTTCACGGCACATGTTGCGACGGGTGATGTAGTGGAACAAGGAGATTTATTAGTAACGTTTGATATGGAAAAAATTGCAGAAAAATATGATACAACAACGATGATGGTAATTACAAATACTAATGAATATGCTTTGGTAGAAGCTAAGGATAGTGGAACGGTAACGAAAGGGAATCAAGTAATGGAATTAAGGAGTGAGCAAAATGAGTAATACGAAGTTTCCAGATGGCTTTATGTGGGGCGGGGCGACCGCGGCTAACCAGTTTGAAGGTGGTTATAATTTAGGCGGAAAAGGGCTTGCCTGTGCGGATTTATTCACTGGTGGAACGCATACAGAGCCAAGAAGAATTACCGCACAATTAGAAGAATCCACTTTTTATCCAAGTCATGAAGCAGTGGACTTTTATCATCATTATAAAGAGGATATTAAGTTAATGGCAGAAGCTGGATTTAAAGTGTTCCGGATGTCCATAAACTGGACTCGTATTTTCCCGACAGGAAAGGAAGCAGAGCCTAACGAGGAAGGATTACAGTTTTATGAAGATGTTTTTAAGGAGCTGAAAAAATATCAGATTGAACCGTTAGTGACGATTGCTCATTTTGATATTCCGCTAGCATTAACGAATGAGGTGAACGGCTGGGCGTCGCGTGATTTGATTGATTACTATCTTCATTATTGTGAAGTGATTTTTAAACGCTATAAACATTTAGTAAAACACTGGTTGACGTTCAATGAAATAAATACTGCAACAATGGAAATTGGGAATTATTTATCGCTTGGCATTCGTCATGCGGAGGGAGATTTCCTTCATCAAAAAGATGACCCAACAGTGAGATATCAAGCCCTTCATCATCAATTTGTTGCTAGTGCAAAAGCGGTAAAACTAGGCCATAGCATCAACCCAGAATTCATGATTGGCTGCATGATTGCTTATATGCCACGCTACCCGCGTACTTGCGAACCAACTGATGTCTTGTTGGCTAAGCAAACGGAAGCAATGCACAGCCATTTCTGCGGCGACGTTCATGTCAAAGGGTATTATCCTTTTTATGCAAAAACATTCTTTAAAGATAATGGTATTGAGCTTGAATTTGACCCAGAAGATGAACAAGTTTTGCGAGAAGGCACGGTTGATTTTTATACTTTTAGCTATTATTTAACGCTTTGTGCATCCAACGATCCTGCCTATAAAAATTCGGGAAAAAGTGTTATTGGAGGGGCTGAAAATCCTTATTTAAAAACAAATGATTGGGGAATGCAGACAGATCCTGTAGGGCTTCGGATTGCACTGAATGATTTATATACTCGCTATAATATTCCGCTTATGGTAGTTGAAAATGGTTTAGGAGCCTTTGATAAATTGGAAGACGATGGGACGATTAATGATCCGTATCGAATTGATTATTTCAAAGAACATATTCTTCAAATGCATAAAGCAATTCAAGATGGTGTAGATTTGATTGGATTTACTATTTGGGGTTGTATTGACCTAGTGAGCGCATCTACAGGGGAAATGGCCAAACGTTATGGTATTATTTATGTGGATAAATACGATGATGGAACCGGTGATTATTCGCGTAAAAAGAAAGCATCCTATTATTGGTATAAAGATGTGATTAGTTCAAATGGTGAAATTGGATTGAGAGAGTAATATAAAATCCCAGCTACGAAACTAGTAGCTGGGATTTTTTTATTCAAATAAGAAATCTAAAATCTTATCACCAATTTTTTTCTTCTCCCCTTGATAAGGGAAGCAGTGCATGTGCATCGCGGGATTGAAATTAAGCTCGATGATAGCATGCTTATCACGGTCGATTGTTTCACGTGGAACAATTATGTCTACGCCGCAAATTTTGGCGTCAAGTACTTGTGTCGCACGAATAGCTATCTCTTTGAAGTAATCGTCCATCTCTTCAGTATAGTCAATGCTGTCGCCACCTGTGCTGACGTTGGAGTTTTCGCGAAGGTAGATAATCTCTTCTGCTTTAGGTATGCTGTCCCAAGAAAGGTTTTGCATAGAGAGCATGAGCGTTTCTTCTGGACCAGTACGGATTTTTTCAAGTGGTTTCAAATGGTCTGTTCCGCGCAAAGGATCAGTGTTCTTTTCTTCAACCAGCTCGCGCACTGTATGGATTCCGTCGCCGGTTACGTTAGCGGGGACACGTTTTAGTACAGCTTCAACTTTGTCGTTAATAACTAAGAAGCGGAATTCGTCGCCAGGAATGAACTCTTCGATAATAACGGAGCTATCATAGCTAAATGCGATATTTAAAGCTTCTTGGTAATCTTCCAGCGTGAATTTATTTTTAAAAATACTGATACCCCACCCGTAGTTGGTGGATTTTGGTTTAACGACAATTTGTTTATCCTCAAATAGGGAGAAAGCTTCTAGTGCAAGGGCTTGGTCGCTAAAACTGTCGCCAAATGGAACGCGAATATCATGTTCTGCAAGTACAAGTTTAGTAACTACTTTATTTTCCATCATTAAAACGGAAACGTAGTTGTCTTTGGATGTTTTGCTCGCTTGTTTTACATACTCCACATGGTCGCCTTTTTGGAAGCGAAGGAAGTTTTCGGCCCGGTCTAATACATCGACTTTGATGCCGCGCGCGATGGCGTCTTTCCAAATGATTTGGGTGGAAAGCTCCATGTCTTCTGCGCCAATCAATTTGTAGGCTAAAGCTTCGGTTTCTTCCATGTAAGTTTTGGCTTGGTTTAAATGGAAGTCAACGTAGCCTTCTTTTGTTACTTGTTGTTTCACTTGTGCAGCAATCGTTTTTTCAGGGTGTAGCAGACGTTCTTTTTGTTTTTCGATGATTGCTTGGAGTTTGGTGTCTTCTGGTCGCAAGCTTTGGATGAAATCGCTCATCTTATTAAGCTCTAAAAGCCCGGCCTCTACGACAGATATTTCTTCATTATCACAATTTTTAAGGGCAGGTTGCGCGAGACCATTTAGCGCAATATTATTTTCATTTTCATCGGCTAATTGTTGGTTGTTGGAGCATAATTCGCGATCTTCTGAAAGCAAACCTTTAATTAAAAATAGGTGAATAAAAGCAAGCTCGTCTTTAGAAATACCATTCGACTCTAATGGATTCAGATCAATAGAGCGAATTTCTAAATATTCCACGCCGTGCTCCGCTAAACTTTCGACTGTTTGGTCGGTATGCGCATTTTTCAAACGAATCGGGTTGTAAAATTCACGCATACTCTCGATTTTCCCTGCTTCGATATAGTTAGAGATGCTAGAAATATAAGCGTCGAAAGAATTGTAATCAACGTAAAGAGCTTCTTTGTTTTTATAACCAGCATTACTATTTCGAAGAGAAATTCCATCACGAAGCGCGCTACTACCGTCCGGAAGGGATTCATCGTGCTTCGTTTTCGAGAAATCAGCAAGGTAAACCGGACTTGCGCCAGTTAAATAAATAAGCAACCAGCGATTTTTCATAAAGTATTTTGCGACTTTTAAATATAGCCGATTTTTAAAATCTTGCTTTGATTCTTCTGGAAGACTAATTTTGTCATAAAGCCCGTCAATTAAAGCTTCTGGGAATGAGAAGTTATAATGAATGCCAGATAATAATTGGATTTTTTTACCGTAGCCTTTTGCTAAATGTTCGCGGTATTTTCTGTCCGGGCTATCAGGCGTTTTATATTCAGCAATTGGAATATCTTCTTCGGCTGGTAAAATGGGTGGATTACTAGACGGCCAAAGTAGTTCGTTTTCTGAGCGCAACGAAACGATATTATGAAGATTTTCAAGCCATTCATATACAGAGTCAATCGAGTCCGTTACCGGGGTAATCATTTCAATCTGACTTTCCGAAAAATCGGTTTTAATATATGGGTTATCCTCTTTTGGACCAAAAATAGCGGGATGTGGCGTAAGAGCCAATTTTCCATCAGAAGTTACGCGAATATTTTCTTTTTCTAAACCAAAATGTCCAGAAAATAAAAGCTTCCGGAGCTTAGGGTCTTCTTTAAAAGAATCAAGCATGGTCATATCAAGTTTTATCATGTTTTCACCTCAGGGGTTTTAAATAAGTTCATATAGGGATATTTTACCGCAATATGTGAAATTAGTATAATGATTGGTTTGTAACTTTTTATAGCGAATTGGTAGAAAATTTTTAAAAATGTAGAAAAAATATTCCGGAGCTTATATAATGAGTGAAAGAGGTGGAATAATGAAAATTCGGAACTTAACTAAAAAGATGGACGATAACTTGGTTTTGAAGGATGTTTCATTTGATTTAAAAGCAGGGGAGATTACTGCATTAATTGGCCGCAATGGCGTTGGGAAAACAACTCTATTTTCAACGATGACGGGAATTTATTTGCCTGATGAGGGCGATGTTTTCTTAGGTGAAGAGAGTATTTTTAAGCACCCGGAAGTGAAGCAACAGCTGTTTTTCTTGGAAGATAATATGAATCATTTTAATACATATAGTGTACAGACGGTTGTTAAGATATATCGACAAATTTATACGACTTTTGATGAGGCTTTTTTTAATGAATTAATGCAGCGATTTGAACTGCCAATGAAGGCTAAGTTAATGTCTTTTTCAAAGGGACGGAAAGCCTTATTTTTTATTATTTTAGCTGTTTCACTTAATGTTCGATTCTTGCTGCTAGATGAACCGATGGATGGGCTAGATATCATTATTAAAAAGCAGATTTTAGCAACGATAAAGGACACGGTGAAAAAACGAGGAACAAGTGTAGTGATTGCGTCTCATCGTTTGGAAGAACTCGAGGCTATTGCGGATCGAGTGATTGTTCTAAAGGGCGCGAGCGTGGAACTGGATTATTATTTAGAAGATATGCGGACCGATGCGGTGAAAATACAAGTTGCATTTAAAACGAAAAAAATACCTGATTTTGTGAAAAATAACGCGCAATTATTGTATCGTAATGGGCGGATTTACACTTCTAGTGACTGAAAATGCTAGCAGTTTTCTTGCCGAATTGCGTTTAGAAGAACCGGTTTTGCTAGAAGAAATGTCGATCTCGATAGAAGACATTTTCACGGTGCATTTAGCAAATGATAAAATAGATTATTACGAGATTTAAAACAGACAGGAGGGACAAGGCTAATAATGTTTAATCGAGGTTTATGGTACCGAGAATGGCGTAATATGAGATGGATGCTTTTGGGTGTTGTGATACTATTTTTCTTAGGAATTACTTTGGGACTAATGTCAGACGCAGATAGATGGAATAGTCAAAAAGAGTACTACGAATCAAGTGAGTTTTTAAAGCAACAGAAAGAAAATCCTGAATTTAAAACTTCTGATGAGGAAATGAAAGCTAGTTTGACAGTGGCGTATTTAGCGGTTCCAATGTATACAAATTTTGTTCAAGATGAGTTTGTAGATTACATGCCATTTATGTTTTATTTTCAAGTAGAAATGTTTTTTACATTGATTAAGGTGAGTGTTTTTATTTTAGGGGTTTTGGCAGTTATTTTTGAGCGCTACACAAGAGCGAATCGTTTTACGGCATCATTACCATATAAACGGACGCACATAGTTGGGGTTAAAATGATGATGGGAATAGCGACCATTGGGCTGAGTTATCTTATCTCGATGGGAATTGGGTTGACATACTTCATGTCGCATGTTCCAAAAGAATATATTCAATTAGATGCACCAAAATTTTGGGTGGATATAGTTGGTGGATTATTTACTTATTTACTTATATTTTTAGTAGCTATTTTAATTGGTTTATTGATAGGTTCGCCTATTGCTGCGGCTTTTGTGGCATTTGGTGTGATGTTACTGCCGAGCGTGTTAAATCCTACTTTAGATAACATGTATAACTTTATTTGGCCGCATGGCGGAGATAAAGGGATGTCTAAACTGCTACGATTTGAGGATTATGTGAACATATTTTCTCCGTTTTCGTTTGAGTCCGCCTCGTTTGGGGCTGTGATTTTTAGCGTAATATTAAGTGTACTCATGGTTGTTGCTATTTTAATCTTATATAAGAAGCAGCATATTGAACGAAGTGGTTATTTATTTGCATTTTCTTGGGTTAAATGGCCGTTTTTAGTGTTGTTTTCGTTATTTGTTGGGATGACTGCAGCTAATTTGGCAGTAACAGATACAGAGCTTGGTTTCGTTGGCTATTTAGCTTGGGGAATTGGCGCGACGATTGGTAGTTTTATTTTAGCACTCTACATTTTAAACAAAATGCGCGGGCTTTTTCAATTGTCTAAAACGAATTAAAAAAATAGCTTTTTTATAGCAGGTAAGTCCGGTATAATAGAGGATAGAATGAGCGAGGGAGGATTTAGCATTGACGACAGAAACAGAAACGATTAAACCGCAGTTAGCTGAATTGAAAGCTAATTTAACGAAGCGGAACTTGCAATATGTGATGGAAGTAGAAAAACATTTGCGAGAAACTCATTACAGCGCAGAACAACAAGAGATTATTGTTTATGAAATGAGCGAAAAGATTTTAGCCGAACAGAAAAAAGGCATAACAGCGAGAAAATTATTTAATTTAACACCAACAGAATATGTTGTTTCTTTAGATGTGAAAGCTGCTACAGTGGAGCAAAATACGGACAAATGGTGGCTAGTACTTGACGGTGGACTCCTTGTACTTGGAGCGATGATGCTGATTTCCGGAATTAGTGCTTATTTCCAAAAAAACGCGCAGACTTTAGGAATTATCGTGTTATTAATCACTGCAGTTGTCGGTGGTTTCGCAATGCTTATCTTGCGTAAATACGCTTCAAACATGCGTGCAGGCCAAAAAGGTGGAACGATAAAATACTTACTAGTAGCAGTTGGAGTCATTGCAGTGTGGATGTTTGTAATGACGATTGTACAAGTAACTATTCCTCCAAATATCAATGTAGCGTTAAGTCCGATTGTTAACACAGTTGGTGGTGCAATTATTATTGCCCTACGTTTCTATGTGAAGAAAAAGAAAAATATTCCATCCTTATAAGAAGATGGACACGGACAGGTGACCTAGATTGCATAATGCGAGTTGGGTCGCCTGTTTTTATTTCCCGGGAAATACTGATACAGATGAGGTGAATAAACTTATGTTTTCGTATGAAGTGATTAGACAATTTACAGAGACAGAGCATCATTTATACCGGTACATAATGGACAATCGGGACAAAGTTATGTTTATGAGAGTGCGCGAGCTTTCGGAAGTGACGCACGTCTCGCCGGCTTCGATTGTTCGATTTACAAGAAAATTAGGCTGTGAAGGCTTTTCGGAATTTAAAGTGAAGCTAAAACAAGAAGCGACTCGTGAGGTAAAGAAAAAAACCGCGGATACAGTGGAAGTTTTAGAGGAATTCTTTGAACGAACAATGAACCGTGATTATGATCATGTGTTAGACGCGGCGGCGGAGATCATCAATGAAGCCGATTTAGTCGTGTTTTTCGGAATTGGGACTTCAGGGATTTTGGCAGAATATGGCAGTCGTTTTTTCTCCAATATGAAGAAGCGGACTTTTTATATTAAAGATCCATTTTATCCTAACCCGGGAGAGCAATTTAAAAATAAAGCAGTGATGATTATTCTTTCTGTGTCAGGCGAGACGGATCAGGTGCTTGAGCAGGCGCAAAATATGCAGCAGTATGGCAGTCGGATTATTAGTATAACCAATACGAGCCACAATACGCTCGCGGGCTTGTCTGATGTTAATATTCCGTATTATGTAACTCAAGAAATGGTTGATAAGACGAATATTACGACGCAAATCCCGGTACTTTTTTTACTGGAAGCGATGGCGAAGAAAAATTATAATCAAGAGCAAGAAGAATAATAAAAAGCGTGTAGGTTTTCATGACCTACACGCTTTTCTTTAGCTTATTTTTTTATATACATGCACGAACTCAGTGACAACTTCTCTTAAAGTTTCGGTTGTGATGAGTAAGTCTTCCGCATGGATTAAAAGTAATTGGATTTCCACTTTTTCACCGGAAGCTTCTTTTTGGATTAGCTTATGATGCTCGTGGTGCCCATTTGCAAGAGTTTCGCTACCTTCTTGTAGTTTTGCTTCTGCTTCCTCGAAATTGCCTTCACGAGCCGCACGAAGCCCTTCTAAGTAACTGCTTCTCGCAGAACCAACTTGGCTAATCATGCCAAAAATTACTGTTTCCATTTCATTCATGTCTATTTTCCTCCTGTAAAAAGTGATACACTGCGCCGAGTAGGCCAGCTTGGTTTTTATGTGTTGCTGTTTCGATAATTGTGTCACGCAGCCCAAAGCTCTCCATATGATGCTTTAGCTCCGTGATAAAAGTAGGGCGACTTGTAATTCCACCACCAATAAAGATATGCGTTGGATCGAACAAGTAAATTAAATTATAAAGCCCCGTACAAATTCCAGTATAAAACTCAGTAATAAGACGTTCTGAGACGGCGTCGTGTCCATCATACTTAGCAAAAATTTCTTCGCCAGTAATCTCTTCCAAAGGGCGCCCAGTAAGTTCCGCGTATTGTCTGCGAAGAACAAGCATTGTGGTAGTCTCATTTAGCGTATATTTGCCAGGACGGAAAGCCCCTGGACGTTCACTAAACATATAACCAAACTCGCCAGCCCGGAAACGACCACCACGAACTAATGCGCCATTAGAAAAAATACCGCCGCCAATCCCAGTTCCGATTGTTAGACAAAGAAAATCATCCAAATTTTGTCCTTTACCAAGCCATTTTTCGGCAAGAAGGGCGCAATTGGCGTCATTTTCAATGGCAACAGGAATTCCGGTTTCCGCTTCAAGCCATTCTTTCAAATTAAAGTTATCAAATCTACGGATAGCGCCGCCCATTGTAATAAGTCCGGTTTTTGGGTTCACATAGCCAGGCGCGCTGACTGCAATTCCTGTCACGTCCGTATTTTCAGCAAGAAATAGCTTCATTTCTGCTAAAATCTGGTCGCCATCACTAGCGATTATTTCGTCTGATTTTGTTAGTATAATTTCACCATGCGGCAAAACGACCCCCATTTTAAGGGCCGTTCCACCGATATCAAAAGCTGCAATTTTCATTTTGTCACATCCTATTGTTCCGTTGAGGCTGTTGCATTTTTGTCCATTGCAGCATCACTCGCGGCAATTTTGTTAGATACAAGTACGAATGGTAGATAAATGACTGTCGCGACGGCTAGACAGAGCAAGCCGACCAGAAGCGCGAGCCAGTTTCCTCCTGTACCAAGAAATGGAATCAGTGGTCCTGGAGTTGTCCAAGGCACTTGATAGGCGACAGGTGGAATAAGTTTTGTTGAGATAAAGAAGTAACCAATTAATGTATTGATTGCTGGTGTAATGATGAAAGGAATAACCATAATTGGGTTTAATACGATTGGTAAACCGAAAATAACTGGTTCATTGATGTTGAAAATCCCTGGTGCAAGAGAAAGTTTCGCGATATCGCGGTAGTCTGCACGACGAGAAGCGATAAAGATAGCAATCAGTAAACCTAGAGTCATACCAGATCCGCCGTAGTTTGCAAATCCGTCATTTAGGCCAGCCCATGTTGCTGGGTATGGAGCTCCCCAAGCAGAACCGTGCTGTGCTACGTAAGATAAGTTGTCTAAGTTTGGTTCAGTGAAGATGGTGTCACGAATAGCCGCAACAGTGTTAGGCCCGTGAATACCAAGAACCCAAAGTAAGTTAGAAACAAGCCCGATGATAATTACAGAGAATACGTTAGTTCCCATGTCTTTAAGTGGCGCTTGAATAACTGTGTAAACAAGGTCGTTTAAACCTTCTGGAGCGATTAAAGTGATTAAGTAGTTAATGACAGAGAAAAGAATAGTGATGATGATAACTGGAATTAATACTTTAAAAGAACGAGCAACTGCTGGTGGTACTTGGTCAGGCATTTTGATCATTAAACGAGGGGATCTAGCTAGACGGCTAAATACTTCCCCAGTAATAATCGCTACAATAATAGCAACGAAAAGACCTTGTGCTCCTAAGAATTTGATTGTCATGTAAGATGCATTGTCAACTACTGTGTAAGGTGTATACACGATAAAGAATGCACCTATCGAGGTCAGTCCACAGAGCAAATCATCCTGTTTAAAGAAGATGGCGAGATTCCGTGCGACTAAGAATACAATCAGAATGGCCATAATATTGGTCGAACCTTGCATTACCGGCGAAAATACAGCCTGTGCATCGGCTAAATTAGGGAAAATTTTCCCTAGGAATAAGATTTTTGCAATAAAGCCATCCGGTGATAATACTGCGAAGTTAATCAAAGTGATAATTGAACCAGCCATAATTAATGGGAAAACTAAAATAAATGCATCACGAATTGCTGCAATATGGCGCTGCGAGTTCAATTTATTCGCAACTGGTACTAAAACACGTTCCATGCCGTGTTCAAATTTTGACATTATACTCATTTTAAAACCTCCCTATTTTGAATGAATCTCCCTTAACCAATCTCCGCGAAAGCTTTTTCAAGAACGGCTTTCCCGTTTAACATACCATAATCTTTCATATCGATAACAATAACAGGAATGCGACCCTGTACGAGTTCATCTACTTGCGGTTTTTGGTAACGGACTTGAGGTCCAAGCATCACGATATCCATTTTGTCCACAACGCTGCTAGCTTCTGATACTGGTAATGCTTCGATTTCAATTTCTTCCCCAATAGAGGTTGCGTGCGCTTTCATTTTAGTAACGAGTAAGCTTGTCGACATTCCGGCCGCACATACAAGTAATATTTTTTTCATTAAAATTTCCCTCCCAAAATGGTTGAAGCAGAGAGAACAAGGCTTATTTGCCCTGTTCTTCTACTAAATTAGCTCCGTTTGCTTCGATGGTCTTTTTATACCAGTAAAAACTATCTTTTTTATAGCGTTTTAATTCTTTTTCATCGTTTTCGTCGCGGTCTACATATACGAAACCGTAACGTTTTTGGTAGCCGTTTAACCAGCTTAGTAAATCTGTGAAGCTCCAAGTGCAGTAACCGAGCATCTCTACGCCGTCCGTGATTGCTTCTTGGATTGCTAGAGCATGCGCGCGAATGTATTCAATTCGGTACTCATCATGGATTTTATGGTCTTCCGTCAAGCTATCATACTCACCAAGACCATTTTCTGTAATCATGATTGGTAATTTATAGCGGTTAGTAATTCTACGTAAGCCAATGCGCAAGCCAGTTGGATCAATATCCCAGTCCCAATTCGTTTTCTCTAAGTATGGATTATTGGTGTTTTTGTATAACCCCGGTACACCAGTTTCCTCGGAAGTGCCTTTTTCGCCAGTTGTATTCATTTTCCCAGAACCAACGCCGTCTTTCCCATTAAATGCATGAGTCATTGAGCGGTAATAGTTAACTCCCATGAAATCAGGTTTTCCTTTTTTCAGAAGCTCCGTATCGCCTGGTAAGATTTCCGGTGCAAGACCGTGCTCTTCTAGCCAGTTCCAAGTAGCAGTCGGATATTCACCCCATGTGTAAACATCCATCCAGAAATGGGCATTGAATTCTTCGGAGTTTTCAGAAGCTAATACATTTGCTGGGTTAGCATCGATGGAGTAACTTGGTCCATAAGCAAAACTTGGTCCAATTTTTCCGGATGTACCTAGCTCGCGGAATTTAGCAATTGCAGAAGCATTCGCCAAGTTCGCATTGTGATTTGCCGCAAACATACGCTTGTCGTCAGAAACGCCAGGTGGGTGATACGCTAATTTGTAACCGTGTGAGATAAATACGTTCTGTTCATTAAGTGTTACCCAGTATTTAACTCGGCCGTTAAAGCGTTTGAATAGAAGGGCAGCGTAGTTAGTGAAATCTTCTACGACTTTTCGCGACTCCCATCCACCATATTCGTCTTGAAGCCCTTGCGGAATATCCCAGTGATAAAGTGTAACGACTGGCTCAATTCCATAAGAAAGAAGTTCATCAATCAAATTATCATAGAATTTAAGTCCTGCTTCGTTAACTTCCCCGTTACCATGCGGGATAACGCGACTCCATGCGACAGAGAAACGATATGCTTTTAGGCCCTGTTCAGCCATTAGTGCGACATCTTCTTTATAACGATGGTAATTATCCACCGCTACATCTCCGTTTGTTTCTTTGAATGTTGTTCCAGGAATACGAACAAATTCATCCCATACAGATGGTCCTTTACCATCCTCATCCCAGGCACCTTCTACTTGGTACGCTGCAGAAGCTGATCCCCATAGAAAATCTTTTGGGAAAGGTTTCAACTTATTATGTTCCATTATGGCACCTCCAAAAATTATGTGCGATTAGTCTGTTTTAGTTTTGCTTGCCTTATTAATGTAAACGGTTTCGACTAATTGGTAAATAGATTTTGGTGCTTTGGGTTCGTGTTTCATATCAATGGTATAAGTTTCTGAGCTGAAACGCTGTGTTTCGTGCATGTGATTGGAAGAACAATTGACATTTGGGGAAGTATCCCTTATTCTATATGTATTAATGAAAAGAGGTGAGATGACATGTTTCTTTTGAATGCGCGAACTAGTATAGCTAAATTTTTGTATATTGTCCGTGCAATTTTTTCCGGTATTGCAGTTACATTGGCGAAGTCTGCCCAAAAAACTGTATAACTAGAAAAAATGAGAGAAGCATGGAGTCACGCAATCGGTTTGTATAGTGCTAAATTAGTATTATACTTATAATTGGCGTCGGGCGCTTGTCTGACGCTTTTTTTGTTGTCTGAAAAATTGTTTCACGTGAAACAATTTGCCATGCTTCCTTGGATAAATGGAGGATAAAATGACAATAGTAGCAATGAATGATGTAGTTAAAAGTTTTACCGGAGATATTATTTTAGAGAAAGTATCACTTCAATTAGAAGAAGGTGAGCGCGTCGGTTTAATTGGTCGTAATGGCGAAGGGAAAAGTACTATTTTGAAGATTTTAAAAGGAACTGAGGGCGTTGATAGCGGGATTGTGACGAGCAAAAAGGGCGCGAAAATTGGGCTTTTAGAGCAATTATCGACGGTGGATCCCAATATAATAGTAGAACAATATTTACGAACTAGTTTTGGTGAGTTAGAGGAGCTGGAAAAAGAATTACGAGCATTAGAAGGAGAAATGGCAACAAATTCCAGCGAAAAATTAATGAACCGCTACGGAGATAAAATGGCTTTATTTGGCGAGCTTGGCGGCTATGAGATGGATGCCAATTTGAATAAAGTGGTGAATGGGCTTGGTATTGGATTGCTACTGTCGCAACGATGGGGAGACTTGAGTGGTGGTGAGAAGACGAAGGCTGCATTAGCGCATTTATTATTACAGAAAACAGATTTATTACTCTTAGATGAACCGACGAACCATTTGGATTTGATGGCGGTAGAATGGCTGACCGCGTTTTTACAACATTATTCGGGAACCGTATTAGTTGTATCTCATGATCGCTACTTTTTAGATGAAGTAGTCGGGAAAATGGTGGAGCTTGAGAACCGCGAATTAATCGTTTATCATACGAATTTTTCTGGATATTTGAAAGAACGAGAAGAACGGCTATTGCGGGAATTCCAAGATTACAAAGACCAACAAAAGAAAATCAAAAAGATGCAGCAAGCCATCAAACGATTGCGCCAGTGGGCAATGCAAGCCAATCCGCCAAATGATGCCATGTTCCGAAGGGCGAAAAACATGGAACGCGCATTAGAACGGATGGAAAAAGTAAAGCGTCCAGTGTTAACGCAAAAACAAATGCAATTACAATTCGATGAAGCTGGTCGAAGTGGACAAGAAGTTGTGGTTATGGAAAACTTAAGCAAGTCATTTAGCGAAAAAGCAATCGTACAAGATGTTTCTTTGCAAATTAGGCAAGGAGAACGAGTAGCGATTATCGGTGAAAACGGCGCCGGCAAATCTACTTTGCTTAAAATAATGGAAGGGAAAGTTGTTCCTGATGTTGGCATGATTAAGGTTGGTGCAAGTGTGAAAATCGCGTCGCTTTCTCAGCAAATGGAAGAGCTGAATGAAAAGCTGACTGTACTGGATGCATTTCGGGATAAGGTTGCTGTGACAGAAGGAGAAGCACGACAAATGCTAGCAGGCTTCATGTTTTATGGAGAGATGGTTTTCCGAAAAGTAGGGAACATTAGCGGCGGAGAACGTATGCGACTTAGGTTAGCGCAATTTATTAATATGCCAGTGAATACGCTGATACTTGATGAGCCGACTAACCATTTAGATATCGCCTCGCGTGAAATTTTAGAAGAAGCAATTCGAGCATTTAGCGGCACAATTATCACTGTATCGCATGATCGCTATTTTATTGATCAGCTATGTTCTAAAGTAATTTGGCTGGAGAATAAACAATTAACCGTTTATGAAGGTAATTACAGTTATGCAACTAGTAAGCGAAGATAATCGACTTGCTGGAAATCACTTTCAAAATAAATTAGAATGAAGAAAAGAGGTGATGGTATGGAGATAACAGTTGTAAAAGGTGATATTACGGAACAAGATGTAGATGTCATTGTAAATGCTGCTAACCCCGGACTTTTAGGTGGCGGCGGAGTGGATGGCGCTATCCATCAAGCGGCGGGTCCGGATTTATTAAAAGAATGTCAAGAGGTTATTAATCGCATTGGGACTTGTCCTGCGGGTGAGGCGGTCATTACGTCTGCCGGCGATTTACAAGCAAGTTACATTATTCATGCTGTAGGTCCGATTTGGAAAGACGGAGAGCATCAAGAAGCGAATAAACTGGCATCTTGTTATTGGAAAGCGCTAGATTTAGCGGCTGGAAAAGAATTAACTTCGATTGCATTTCCTAATATTTCTACGGGTGTGTATGGTTTTCCTAAAAAACTAGCAGCTGAGGTAGCGCTTTATACCGTTCGCAAATGGGCGGAAGAAGAGTATGACACAAGTATTGAAGAAATACGCTTTGTTTGTTTCGATGAAGAAAATTTGAAGTTATACAACAAATTAATAAACAGTGAAGTCGTTTAAGATAACAATCTTAGGCGGCTTTTTCAAATGTTTCACGTGAAACATTTTTTACTATATTTTCTGAATAAAACAACAACGGAAAACCTTCTTGACATAGCTCCAAGCTTCTTGTAACATCATATTCAATAACTAAAAATATACATTGGCTATTTCAGCATGATTATAGAAGACAAGTCGCATGATGTGGATATTTTCCACCATTTTTTCTTTATGAAAATAAGGATAAGATGATGCGTTTTTTCTATATAAAAAAGCGAGTACCAATAAAAAAGGAGTGTTTGCGACCCATGTGGGAAACAAAATTTGCAAAAGAAGGCTTAACATTTGATGATGTTTTACTTGTTCCAGCGAAATCGGACGTATTACCAAATGATGTAGATTTAAGTGTAGAAATGGCTCCATCACTCAAATTAAATGTACCAATTTGGAGTGCCGGAATGGACACAATTACAGAAGCTAAAATGGCAATTGCAATTGCGCGCCAAGGCGGAATCGGTGTTGTTCATAAGAATATGAGTATTGAACAACAAGCAGAAGAAATCGAGAAAGTTAAACGCTCAGAAAGTGGCGTTATTATTGATCCATTTTATCTGACTCCAGATCACCAAGTTTTTGCTGCAGAGCATTTGATGGGTAAATATCGTATCTCAGGTGTTCCAATCGTGAACAACGAGAAAGAGCGCAAACTAGTTGGGATTTTAACTAACCGCGATTTACGTTTTATTTCCGATTATTCTACAGTAATTAAAGATGTTATGACAAAGGAAAACCTAGTGACAGCGCCAGTTGGAACTACGCTAAAACAAGCTGAGCAGATTCTGCAAAAACACCGCATCGAGAAATTGCCACTTGTTGACGAAGCAGGTATTCTAAAAGGGCTTATCACTATTAAAGATATTGAAAAAGTAATTGAATTCCCGAACTCTGCTAAAGACAAGCATGGTAGACTACTTGCCGCAGCAGCTGTTGGAATTACGAATGATACTTTTGTACGTGTAGAGAAATTAATCGAGGCGGGTGTTGATGCGATTGTTATTGATACTGCGCACGGACATTCAGCGGGAGTTATTAATAAAATTTCCGAAATCCGCCAAACTTTCAAAGATGTAGTAATTGTTGCCGGAAACGTTGCAACAGCTGAAGGAGCACGTGCTCTTTTTGAAGTTGGTGTTGATATCGTCAAAGTTGGGATTGGTCCTGGTTCCATCTGTACGACACGTGTTGTTGCAGGTGTTGGGGTTCCTCAAATCACAGCGATTTACGATTGTGCAACTGTTGCACGCGAATTTGGTAAAACAATTATCGCAGACGGCGGCATTAAATACTCCGGTGATATCGTGAAAGCTCTAGCTGCTGGAGGAAATGCGGTTATGCTAGGAAGTATGCTTGCTGGAACAGACGAAAGCCCTGGTGAAACAGAAATTTTCCAAGGTCGTCAATTCAAAACTTACCGTGGTATGGGTAGTTTGGCAGCGATGGAGCACGGTTCAAAAGATCGTTATTTCCAAGCAGATGCGAAAAAACTGGTTCCTGAAGGTATTGAAGGTCGCGTTCCTTACAAAGGCTCCGTTGCTGATATTATCTTCCAATTAGTTGGCGGTATTCGTTCAGGTATGGGTTACACTGGCTCTCCTGATTTAAGACATCTTCGTGAAGAAGCAGCATTCGTTCGTATGACTGGCGCTGGACTCCGTGAAAGCCACCCACATGATATTCAAATTACAAAAGAAGCACCAAACTATAGCATTTCTTAAGGTCGAAAAAGCAGGAATCTCTTCCAAAAGAGGTTTCTGCTTTTTTATTTCTACTATAAAAATAAGAAAGCTGCGAGAAAACACAAATTTCTCCAAAAAGCTTCAATTAAAGTCATAAAACCGCTATACTGTTTCTATAGAGGAGGCGTGAAAAAAGATAATGATAGAGCAAGCAAGAGCTATTTTACAGCAAAACTTTGGTTATCAAGATTTTCGGAATGGACAAGTTGACGTCATTTCGAAACTTTGCGCGGGAGAAGATACGCTAGCAATCATGCCAACGGGCGGCGGGAAGTCACTTTGTTACCAAATCCCAGCACTTCTTTTTGACGGTTTGACCATTGTTGTTTCTCCACTAATTTCACTTATGAAGGATCAGGTAGATGCGCTAGTCTCAGAGGGGATTGCAGCTACTTTTATTAATAGTACACTGACTAATAGAGAAATAGATATTCGACTGGATGCTGCATTTTCAGGTGAGTTAAAGATGCTTTACATTGCTCCAGAACGCATTGAAACGCCAGGTTTTCAGCGTTTAATTGAGCAGGTACCTATTTCATTATTTGCGATAGATGAGGCGCACTGTATTTCGCAGTGGGGTCATGATTTTCGTCCTAGCTACCTGACGCTGTGCGATAGTTTGGATAAAATGACCAGACGTCCGCTCGTTATCGCGCTTACTGCGACAGCGACGCAGGCTGTTTCAGACGATATTTGCCGATTGCTAAAAATAGGAGCAGATTCAGTCGTTAAAACTGGATTTTCCAGAGATAATTTGGCTTTTCAAGTAGTGAAAGGGCAAGATAAAGATAAGTATTTGATTGATTATTTAACAAAAAATGTAACGGAATCCGGAATTATTTATGCTTCGACTCGGAAAGAAGTAGAGCGGCTGCACACTTTCTTGCTAAAAAAAGGTGTTGAATCTGGTATGTATCATGGCGGAATGACCGATTTAGCACGGAAAGACTGGCAAGAGAAGTTTCTATATGATGATATTCGAGTGATTGTGGCGACGAACGCGTTTGGAATGGGAATTAATAAATCTAATGTGCGTTTTGTTATTCATTATAATATTCCGCGCAATATTGAAGCGTACTATCAAGAGGCGGGTCGTGCTGGGCGAGACGGGGTTCCAAGTGATTGTATCTTGTTGTTTTCCCCGCAAGATAGCCGCATCCAGCAGTTTTTAATTGAACAATCCGAAATGGACGATGAGCGCAAACAAAATGAATTCGCCAAGCTACGCCAAATGACAGGGTATGGTTATACGGAAATTTGTTTACAGAAATACATCGTGCAGTATTTTGGAGACGACGAGGAAAACTGCGAGAAATGTAGTAATTGCTTAGATACAAGGGAAGCCACGGACGTTACAATTTTAGCGCAACAAGTTTTTTCTTGTATAAAAAGAATGGGTGAGCGTTTTGGGAAAGTATTAATTGCCAAGGTTTTGACAGGTTCTGCTGACCAGAAAGTGAAAGATTGGCGCTTTGACGAACTCAGTACTTATGGATTGATGAAAGATGCTTCCCAAAAAGATGTGTTACAACTAATTGATTACCTTACAGCAGAAAAATATTTACAACCAACTGATAGCCAATTTCCTTCCTTAAAACTGACGGATAGAGCCGTTTCGGTTTTACGAGGCGAGCTAAAAGTGGAAAGAAAACAAGCGAAACGGGCTGAAAAAGTTAAAATAGATGTAAATAGTGACCTTTTCGAGAAGTTGCGGGAAGTGCGGCGGGAACTGGCAGCAAAACACAAGGTGCCGCCATATATCATTTTTTCAGATGAAACGTTACGTGAAATGTGTGCATATATGCCGCAAACGGAAGATGCACTGCTTGAAGTCAAAGGCATTGGTGCGATGAAACGCGATAAATATGGTGCAGAATTCTTGGCTGTACTGCAACAAGAGGCATCGAAATAAAATAGAAGAGAGGGTTTTGACAGATGACAAAAACATTAGTACTGGCAGAGAAACCGTCTGTCGGTAAAGATATCGGCCGGGTACTCGGGGCTAAACAAGGTAAGAACGGCTATTTAGAAGGTGGAAAATATGTAGTAACTTGGGCGCTTGGACACCTTGTAACACTAGCTGACCCTGAGCGCTACGATTCGAAGTATAAAAACTGGAATATGGAAGATTTACCAATGCTTCCAGAGAAAATGAAGCTAGAACCAATCAAGCAAACGAGAAAGCAATATGAAACGGTTAAGAAGTTAATGAACCGTACAGATATAACCACGATCGTTATTGCAACAGATGCAGGTAGAGAAGGAGAACTTGTAGCTCGCTGGATTATTGATTATGCGAAAATCAAGAAGCCTCTAAAAAGACTATGGATCTCCTCTGTAACGGATAAAGCGATACGTGAAGGCTTCGAACACTTAAAACCAGGGAAAGCTTATGAAAATCTGTATCACTCTGCAGTCGCTCGTTCTGAAGCTGACTGGGTGGTAGGAATCAATGCTACGCGTGCGTTGACAACGAAATATAACGCACAACTTTCCTGTGGCCGAGTGCAAACGCCAACCCTTGCAATGATTCAACATCGTGAGGAAGAAATTCGTAATTTTAAACCACGTGAGTACTATGGAATTACCGCGCTAACCGAACAAGAAAGTTTCACGTGGAACAATGGGCAAACTTTTGATAAAGCTTTAGCAGAAAAACTAGTAAAGTCTTTACAAGGGGAAAATGCGGTAATCACAGACGTTTCTATGAAAGAAAAGAAAAATTTCTCACCAGGTTTATATGATTTAACCGAATTACAACGCGATGCGAATAATAGATATGATTTTTCGGCGAAAGAAACGCTGAATATTATGCAAACATTATACGAGCGCCACAAAGTACTAACGTATCCACGAACAGATTCGCGCTTTATTTCAACAGACATTGTCCCAACACTAAAAGAACGTTTAGCGGCCTGCGGGGTGGGTGAAAATGCAAAAGCTGCTCGTCAAATCAGCGGAAAACCAATCAAAGCGAACAAATCATTTGTAGATAACAGCAAAGTGAGCGACCATCACGCAATTATTCCGACCGAGCAACCTGTTTCCCTCGGAGATTTAAGCGATAAAGAACGGAAAATTTATGACCTTGTCGTCAAACGCTTTTTAGCAGTGCTTTCAGACCCATATATTTATGAAGAAACCTCTGTTAAAGCTAAAATCGGCCAAGAAGAATTCACTTTAAAAGGTAAAGTTGTCAAATCCCTTGGTTGGAAAAGTATTTACGGAGAGTCGCGCGAACCAGATCAATTAACTAAAATGAAAAAAGGCGACACTATCCCAGTTAAACGAATCAATTTAGAGACGGGGAAAACAAAACCACCAGCGAGATTTAACGAGGCAACTTTACTTTCAGCTATGGAAAACCCATCTAAGTACATGGAAACAACGAACAAGGCGCTCGCCAAAACACTGGGTGAGACAGGTGGACTTGGAACAGTTGCAACTCGTGCAGACATCATTGAAAAACTTTTCAATAGCTTCTCCTTAGAAAAACAAGGCAAGGACATTCATATTACTTCCAAAGGACGCCAATTGCTAGAATTAGTGCCCGAAGATCTGAAATCCCCAGAACTAACGGCGCGTTGGGAACAAAAATTATCTAAAATCGCAAAAGGCGAACTAGATTATCGTAAATTCACTGAAGAAATGCGTGACTATGCGAAAAAAGCAGTAACTGAAATTAAACAAAACGATAAAAAATTCCGTCACGATAACATTACTTCACAAAAATGCCCAGACTGCGGTAAGCCGATGCTAAAAGTGAAAGGCAAACGTGGTACGATGCTAGTTTGTCAGGACCGTGAATGCGGTCATCGTGAATCTGTTTCAAGAACGACGAATGCTCGTTGCCCTAATTGTCATAAACGAATGGAAATGCGCGGCGAAGGTGATAAACAAATTTTTGTATGTGTTTGTGGACACCGGGAGAAACTATCTGCCTTCCAACAACGTCGTGACAAACAGAAAAATAAAAATGTATCCAAAACAGATGTAGCTAAATTCATGAAAAAACAAAACAAGCAAGAAGATGAGCCGTTTAACAATCCTATGGCAGAAGCGCTTGCCAAATTAAAGCTAGATAAATAAGAATGGACAAAGCGACCCACTCATATTGAGTGGGTCGCTTTGTTTGACATAGTCTGTCGTATACGAAACAATAAAAGAGCAATCAATACTGAAAAGGAGATGTTTCACGTGAAACATAATCAATTAATTATTGAAACGGATGTCCCAGCTGAAATGCGCGATGGTGTAACGCTTTACGCAGATATATATCGTCCAGCAGACGCGGGGGAATATCCAGTTTTACTTACAAGGTTACCTTATAGTAAATCATACGGGCTTCACTTTATTCGTCCTAATATTTTGGCGGAGCAAGGTTATGTTGTTATTGTTCAAGATGTTCGTGGCAGATATACGTCAGAAGGAGATTTTGTTCCATACATAGCAGAAGTTGACGATGGATATGATACGATTGAGTGGGCTGCGAACCTGCCTTATGCTAACGGAAATGTCGGCATGTTTGGTTTATCTTATTATGGTTATACGCAAATTTTAGCCGCAATTAGCGGGAACAAACATTTGAAAGCCATTGCTCCAATTATGGCTCAAAATAGCATGACAGATGTTTTTAATGACCACGACGGCGCTTTAGAACTTGGAATGTGGGAAACTTGGAATCTAGAGTCCATGCTTCCAAACATGCTAGCCCGTACTTATAAAACGCAAGATGAATTAGAAGCAGCAGTGAGCCTATTAATGAAAAATCTAGACAATTTAGACGCACTTTATCAATTTAAACCTTATAAAGACTGGCCAGCAATCGGTCAAAATGAAATGCCTTACTTCTCTGAGTTATTAAATTATGAACCAACACATAACCATTGGCAAAAAATCGATGCAAAAAGCAATTATGATAAAATTAAAGTGCCAGGTCTCCATGTAGCAGGCTGGTATGACTGCTTTTTAGATAAAACAATCGCTAATTTTCAAAATGGTCACTTGCGAGGTCTTGGAGATAAGCTCATCATTGGTCCATGGACGCATGCTAATTTCACTCAGATGATTGGCGACCGTGATTTTGGAATGGCGGCCACTAAATGGGGAGAGGCGAATATGCATGCTAGACATATAGAATGGTTCAATCATTGGCTGAAAAAAGAGCCTTTACCAGCATCAGCGCCTGTTAATTATTTTGTGATGGGGTTAAATGACTGGAAAACAGCTGAAAACTGGCCTCCTCAAAATGCAAATATGACACCATTATATTTTAAAAATGAAAAAGTGAGCGCAGAATTCACACCTCCTACAACATCTTCAGAAGCAAAATTTAGCTATGATCCAGAAAATCCAGTACCATCAAACGGTGGAGGGACCTTACATAAGGCACTACATGCAGATGGACCTCGTGACCAACAACAAATTGAACTTCGTGAAGACGTTCTTTGCTACTCAACGGAGCCACTAAAAGAAGCAATCGAAGTTACCGGACCAATTCAAGTGAAACTCTGGGCCAAATCAGATGCACCTAACACGGATTTTACAGCGAAATTAGTGGATGTATTTCCAGATGGAACGGCTTTTAACTTAGCAGATGGCATCATCCGGGCGGCCAAGCAACATGGCGACAATGTGCAAAATAATATTAATGAATACACTATCGACCTTTGGGCAACAAGTAATTTATTCCAAAAAGGTCATCAAATCCGCGTTGAAATATCTTCTAGTAATTTTCCGAGATTTGATCCAAACCCAAATACAGGCGATAACTTTATTAATTCCACTGAAAGCCAAATCGCCAACCAGACGATTTATCATAGTTCTGAATTTCCATCACATATTCTTCTGCCAATCGTTCGCTAGAAATTTTGTTTTTTTGGGCGAAAAGTTTTATATACGGCACTACTAAATCATGGTAAAATATGAAAGTATCCGTCAAAAAAATGAAACTTATTCGAAAAGGGAATTTTTATGATAGGTTTCTTTATTAAAATATAGATAAAATGAGTTAATAATTTACTCAAATGAAGGAGAAGTTGCAGTGAAAAACATAATTAAAAAAACAGGGATTGTAATCATGGCAGCATCCCTTGCAGTAAGTGGCTTCTTAGTAAGCCCGAAAGCAGCACAAGCCGCAGAAGCACCAAATGTAAATGCAAACGCAGCAATCGCAATTGAAGAAAGTACTGGTAAAATTTTATATTCAAAAGACGCTGACAAGCTAATGGGCATCGCATCCATGACAAAAATGATGGACGAATACTTACTACTGGAAGCAATTGACAAAGGACAAATTAAATGGGACGACAAAGTAACCATTTCTGAATATGCTTACAAAGTTTCACAAGACACATCACTATCGAACGTACCACTTAGACTTGGCGAAGAATACACTGTACAAGAATTATATGAAGCAATGGCGATTTACTCTGCAAACGGAGCAGCAATTGCTATTTCCGAAAAAATTGCAGGTTCTGAAAAAGAATTTGTCGATGCTATGAATAAAAAAGCGGACGAACTTAATCTAGGCGAGCACCAATTCGTTAACGCTACGGGCCTTAATAACGAAGACTTAAAAGGCGGTCAGCAAGTAGGTGGACCGAAAGACGAAAACAAAATGACAGCTCGCGGCATGGCGAAGTTAGCAAAACACTTAATAAATGATTACCCAGATGTACTTAAAACCGCTAGTACAACTAAGAAAGAGTTCCGAAAAGGTACATCAGACCAAATTGATATGACAAACTGGAACTGGTTATTACCGGGCTTGATTTACGGGCGCAAAGGTGTAGACGGTTTGAAAACAGGAACAACTGATTATGCTGGAATGTGCTTGACTGCAACCGCTGTACAAGATGGAATGCGAGTTATCACAGTCGTACTCCATGCAAATGGTGGAGCGCCTGGCGAGCATACAAGTGCTCGTTTTGATGAAACAAACAAAATGCTCGATTATGCTTTTAATAATTTCAAAGTAAAAGAAGTGCAAAAAGCAGGATCAAAAGTAAAAAATCCTTCTACAATTGCAGTAGATAAAGGAAAAGAAGATACAGTCGGACTAGTTACAAAAGATGCAGTGAAGCTAGTTGTACCGAAGAATGGCAATGAACCTAAGTTAAATACAAAGGTAACTATGAAAGAAAAAACAATAGAAGCACCAGTTAAAAAAGGTACGGAAGTTGGTAAAATGGAAGTATCTCTAAAAGATGGCGACAAGTTAGGCTATGTTGACGGAAAACAAACAGAAACAATTGACGTACTAACTGCTAGCGACGTTGAAAAAGCGAACTGGTTCATGCTCTCCACACAAGCAGTAGGTTCTTTCTTTACAGGCATTGGTAATTACGTTTCTGATGGTGTAAAAGGGTGGTTTAATTAACAGTAGAACAATTGTAGTACCGATATAAATAAAAGAGTCGATTTCCTGAATTAGGAAATCGACTCTTTTATTGGCTAACTTTAGTTCAATGGATTTCTTTCGCGGTATTTAACAAGTTCTAAGAAGTAGCTTTGTCTGCTTCTATGAGCTATCGTATCAAGGATTAATCCACAAATGAAGAACAGCATACCCATTATGATTAAACCAGTTGCAAGTAATGCACTCGGAAATTTTAGTACCAAGCCAATTTGAGCAAACTGAATTATGACTGGCAAACCAACTAGAACTCCTACAAGCACAAACAAAGAGGCTAATAAATTGAAAAATAAAAACGGACGACTATTTTTAAATAATCTTACAATCGTCATAATTACTTTGAAACCATCAGAAAAAGTGTTTAGTTTTGATTCACTACCTTCTGGACGATCACGGTAATCAATTTCAATTTCTTTCACTAAAAAGCGATTTTCCAATGCGTGAATGCTCATCTCAGTTTCAATCTCAAAACCAGGGCTTAAAACTGGCATAGTCTTAACAAAATAACGATCAAAGCCACGGTAGCCTGTCATGATATCTCTCAAATTACTTTTGAAGATACGATTAATTGTATTACGTACTAGTGAGTTACCAAAGTCATGAAAATTTCTTTTATTTTCTTCAGTGTAGGTACCATTACTCAGACGATCACCAATAACCATATTAGCTTCCTTATTGCGAAGCACCTCTAATATTTCATGGCAGTATTCTGCTGGATAGGTATCGTCACCATCGACCATTAAATAGTAATCAGCATCTATATCCGCGAACATAGAACGTACTACATTACCTTTACCTTGGCGCATTTCTTTTCGAACGATAGCACCATGATCTTTCGCTATTTCAAAGGTTTTATCTTTAGAATTATTGTCGTACACATAAATATCCGCATTTGGTAATTCTTTCTTAAAATCATCAATTACCTTACCAATTGTAAGCTCCTCGTTATAACAAGGCAAGAGTACAGCTACTTTCTCATTTAGAATTCCCATTATTCTCTCCTTAAAATTGATTTTCTTTGTAATTTTTTAATTTAGTTGCAAAAAAGACAATAGGCACGGTGAAAATAAAACTATAAGAATATCTAAAGTCTGTTGCTGGCATTGCGATTGCTATAGTAATAAGTGCCATTACTACAGGTGCAAAAATAAGAAGTTTCTTTTTAGGACGTTGGAGGCAGACGGCAGCAATTGCTATTATGAGCAATACTAATGGAATGGCTCCTTTTAATAAATAATTTTGCCACTCATTTGTTGTTTTTGCATAAATGCTATCTGTTATTTTCTTCAGACTTGGAGCTTTAGATATTGAAATAAGTGGATTAGTAGAGTCATCAATCCGTCTCTTATACTCATTGTAGCTAACAGCATCTTTTCCAGTTGCATTTTTGTATTCATTTTGATAGACTTCATATCCTAATTTATTAATCTCTTCTTCCGATAAACCTTCTGGGAAGAATTTGGCGAATGCTCTCACATCATATCTTGTATCTTGAATATTCGCTGAAGTATCAAAGAATACTTTATAATTTTCTGGAGAATAGAATTGCCAAATGACTGCTGTTTGATCTAAATAAGCCCCTACATAAGTACCGAAATTAGCCGTTAAGAGTTTGAACCAATTTTTAATGTATAGTCCAAAATCATCTTCAATGACGGATGAATTGTATTTGGTATCATGCTTAATTGGGTCTACAGTATAAGGGTTGTAATCTTTTTTCCAATTTTCTTCAGGTAATATGGAAGTGAAATACTCTTTTAATTCAGGAGTAAAGTTTCCATCATTGTAAAAAGTAGCCCCAATTTGTTGGGAAGGAATTGCTAGCGCTTGGTTTAATGGATTAGGTTGCGCATTAAGCCCGTTTGTCATAACCAGACCAAATAAAAAATTCAGTCCCAAGGTTCCAACAAGAATACCGGTAATAATAAGACGAAAGTTTTTCATGAAAATAAGCAAGCACAGAAGCGATACGATGATAATCATCATTCCATTGTTTCGTAAATTTATACAAACAAAAGCTACTAAAACAAAAGCGATAAGGTGCCACCAATTTTTCAGCCACATTCCATTAGATTGTACTATTTTTAAAATTAAAACGGTGAAAAGTAATATAAAGGCTGCAAATGGAAAATCTTTCCATGCTGTTGCAGAATAAAACATTGCTGCAGGGTAAATGGCATAGCCGATTGAAATACAAACACCAATCCAAATATGCGCGCCCATTTTTACAAGAGTATAAATAGCAAAGCCAACGATTAATGAAACAACAATTATTTGAGAAAAAATGTAACTCGAAGGTGAGTCGTAAATCGCACTTGTTGTTTCTATCCACAAAGTGTGTAAAAGCGGATGCCACTGACTATATTGGCGAATACCGTGAGCCATTCCCCATTGGTAATAGGAGTCAAATGTCATTTTTGCTGGATAATAGGCTAGAAATGAAATCATCCAGACCACGAATGGAATACTCGTAAATAGTGCGAAAAATGGCCATTTTACTTTGCGATTCGGTCTTGCTTTATATTCCGTTCGCATTTCAAGTAATAAAAGTAAAACAAAGATAGTGATTACAAGAAAAGTTCCTGCTAAAATAATACTATTAAAAACAAAATTCCCGCCATATGGTCCACCATTGAATGATGAAGCCATCCAAAATAAACTAATTATTAGTGAGGTTATCAATGTTGACCATTGAAATTGAAAGTTTTTCTCTTGTCTAAAATAAAGAACCGTTAAAACTACTGCAAATAACAACCAGCTTAAAGTTAGTTTAAAGGTTTCTGAATAATAGCTAATAGAAATTAAACTTAGTAATAGTAGCAAAACCCCAACTATAACTCTTTTTTTATTTAACACTCTTTTTCTCCACTCCCTATATGAGACGTTACTATCCTTTAATATAGCAAAAAAAAGATGCTAGCGCAATTGAAATTTAAAGCGAGCCCTTACTTGAAAAAGATAAGGACTCGCTTTAAATTTACTAGTTAGACAACGTTTTGCCTGCCAGATAAATCACTCTTTGGAAGAGTGATTATTTATTCAATAACAAACTGATTATGATAAAGCTCAGAATAAAATCCTTCCGCCTTCATCAGCTCATCATGGTTACCTTGTTCAATCACTTCACCTTGATGTAGCACGACGATATGGTCGGCATCGAGGATGGTTTTTAAACGGTGGGCAATGACGAAGCTAGTTCGGCCAGAGATTACGTTGTCCATAGCTTTTTGGATGCGGCTTTCGGTTACGGTATCTACATTACTTGTCGCTTCATCTAGAATTAGAAGAGACGGATTTGTAATAATAGTTCTCGCAATACTCATAAGCTGCTTTTGACCAACGCTGAAAATATTGTTTTCATCACTGATTTCTGTTTCATAACCTTTTTCTAGGTTCATAATGAAGTCGTGGATGTTAGCTTGTTTTGCAGCGTTGATTACTTCGTCGTCGCTTGCTTCCGGCTTACCGAAAACAATGTTATCACGAATGGTTCCTGTGAATAGCACGGAATCTTGTAGCACGATACCGACTTGTTTACGAAGGGAATCTAGGCGAATATCGCGGATGTCGATATCATCAAAGAGAATCGCGCCACCATCGACATTATAGAAGCGATTAAGAAGGTTCATAACAGTTGTTTTACCAGAGCCAGTTGGACCGACAAGAGCAACCATTTTACCTTTACTTACATCAATCGAAACGTCTTTTAGAACTGGTTTTGCAGGGTCATAAGCAAAATCTACGTGATCTAGTTTGACACCTTTATTAATACCATCAATTGTTTGTAAGTTTTCGCGTTCTACTTCTTCTTCCTCTGCAAATACTTCACTAACACGGCGCGCACCAGTGATTGCTAGTTGTAGCAAGCTGTACTGGGACGAAATTTGTGTAAGTGGCATATAGAATTGTTGTGAATATTGAACGAACATAACGATTAAACCAAGAGCGGCTGTGCGTTCAAGGTCGCCGTTTAGAGCTAACCATCCACCGAAGAAGATAACGATAGCTGTATTTAATAGGGAAATACCTTGCATCATTGGGAAAAGTAAACCGGAGTAAACTTGACCTTTGTAAGTGGCGTTTTTAACGATATTGTTTTGTTTAACAAAGCCGTCAATTGTTTCTTCTTCTAAGCCATTTGTGATAATAATTTTTTGACCAGAGATTTTTTCGTCAATGTAGCCGTTAAGTACGCCTAGTTCATCTTGTTGAATATCAACGAATTTGCGGGCTTTTCGAATAATCACTGTCGCAATAATAATCGCAAATGGAGCAGATATTAGAGTAACGAAGGCTAGTTCCACGTTTTGTTGGAACATCATGATGATAACACCAATCATTAGCGCGACGTTGGATAGTACTTGGATCAATGCTTGGTTTAGTGTGTTGGAAATATTATCTAAGTCACTAGTGAAACGACTAAGCATTTCGCCATCATTGCGGCTATCGAAGAAACGGATTGATAGTTTTTCCATCTTGCGGAAAAGTCCTATACGCATTCTGTTCGTCGATTTACCAGCTACCCCTGTCATAATGATACTTTGGATAAAAGTGGCAGCAGCGAGGAGTACGTAGCAGAGAATCAGCATCCAAATGATATGGATGAAGTCACTCTTGTCATCAACACCCGTTTGCATTAAATTAACAACGTAATCTCCAAGTTCTTGAACGGCGTTACCAATATATTGTGGTGCTTTTACTTGAAGGTATGTCGCAAAAACTACAGCAATTAAAATGACAAAAAGTTGAGGCTTATAACCCCGCAGATAGTGCCAGAAAAAGCGACTAATTTGTTTGAACTCTTTCATTATGCGGTTACCTCCTTGCCTTTTTGAGTGTCGTAAATTTCACGGTAGGTTGCATTTTCTTTCAGTAGTTCTTTATGGGAACCGACGCCAACGAGTTTACCTTTATCTAACACGAGAATTTTATCTGCTTGAATAACAGAAGAGATTTTTTGTGCAATGATGAAAGTCGTTGTGTCGTCTAGCTCTTTATTCAGCGCTTCTTTCACTAATTTCTCGGATTTTGCATCAAGCGCGCTTGTGCTGTCATCGAGGATTAGGACTTTCGGAGAACCGATAACGCCACGTGTAATCGAAAGACGTTGTTTTTGTCCACCAGAGAAGTTGTTTCCACGTTCGGAAACAGGTGCATCATATAGTTTTGCTTGCTTGTCGATAAACTCTTTCGCTTGTGCTATCTTACTTGCGTGTTCCATTTCTTCGGTAGTTGCATCTTTTTTACCATGACGTAAATTGTCTGCAATGGTTCCGGAGAAAAGAATTGCGCGTTGGAGCACGAAGGAAACAGTGCTGCGAAGCGTTTTTTTGTTGATATCTTTTAGGTTCGTTCCGCCGATAATAACTTCACCTTCCGTTGGGTCGTAAAGTCGGGGGATTAGTTGGGCAAGAGTGGATTTACCAGAACCTGTTGCACCAACAATACCGACCATTTCACCAACACTTGCTTTGAATGAAATATCTTCCAGAGCAGGCGTATCGTCACCGTCGTATTTGAAACTAACATTACGGAACTCAACTGTACCTTCTAAATCTTGTTCTGGTGCGCTTTCATTGTAAGTAATATCTGGTTCTGTTTCCAGAACTTCGGTAATACGCTTCAAAGAAATAAGCGCACGAGAAGCCATCATCATCAGCATACCACCAATAATAATTGCCATCATAATTTGCATTAAGTAGTTCATGAATGATGCGATAGCTCCGATAACTTCAGGATTATCTGCAGCCATATCGCCTACAAAGAAAATAGAAACAACAATTGCTAAGTTAGAAACGAGCATAAATGCAGGAATCATTACAGAGAAAAGCGTTCCAACGATGATTGTGTGGCGAGTTAATTTGTCACTGACAGTTGTAAAGCGACTGATTTCATTATCTTCTTGCACGAAAGATTTAACTACGCGCATGCCAGCAAGGTTTTCTTTTGCAATAGAATTCACTCGGTCAATTAACTTCTGAATAATGGCAAAATGTTTACCCATAGACCCGAATGTGAATACAACAATCAGAACAACAAGAACAACGAGTACAATAATTACCCACCATAATTCAGGTAAAGTAAACATCGCTAAAATAAAAGCCCCGATGAACATAATCGGAATTCTCGTAAGCGATTGTAGTGAAAGCATCACTAAGTTTTGAACTTGGGTAATGTCGTTTGTTTGTCGAACAACTAGATTACCTGTCGAAAGTTTTTCGATGTTGCTGAATGAAAATGTTTGGATTTTACGGAAACTAGATTCACGAATATCTGCACCGACGCCTTGAGCGACTTTGGCTGAAAGTATTGTGTTTAGGATCCCGGCGATAAGGCCGACTGCGGCAATACCGATTAAAAGTGCGCCGATGGATGAGATTTCATCCATATCATCTTTCATGATGGCGTCTAGGACTTGCTGAAGTAACTTTGGTTGCCATAGTTGTGAGATAACCATGACTACTACAAACAGTGTAGATAGTGTCGCTTGTAGCTTGTATTTTTTTAGATGGTGAAACAATACTTTCATGATTTTCCTCCCTTGGAAAACGGAAATAAAAACGTGCGAACACATATTCTAATATAGATTGTGAAAATTTGCAAGTAATTTTTTCACAAATTATAAATGTGGCGAAAATATGGCGAATTTGACAAATTATTTCATTTTTAAATTGTGAAATTTCTATTCTTTTATTGTTTGATTTCTACTTCTATAAATCCTCTTACGCTATTAATTAACCACACATAGTCCGCTTCTAAAAGGTCTTTTTTTGCTAGTGTTTTCTCGGAAATCTTATTTTTAGCTAATAGTTCTGCTCTCATTGTCCCTGAAAGAAGACCTGAAGTTACTGGTGGCGTGAAAAAACAGCCATTTATACCTAGAACTATATTCCCGTTAATAAATTCTGTCAGTTCACCCCGTTCATTCCAAAGTAGTGTTTCCTCGGTTTGAGTATTTTTTAAGTTTTCATAGACCTTTCGATGAGTCGTTTTATGATAGAGAAATAAATCATTCGAAGGGACTGGTTTATCAGCAAGTTGCGCTGTTAGTCGCTTGTTTTTTGTATCAATTCTTGTTAGTTCTAGATCATGTGCGCCATCAGGATGTAATAAAAAGCGCATTTTGTATGTGTCGGTCGTATTTTTTTGCGCAGTTTTGGTCCATAGTTTCTCTGTTTCTTCCCTATTAAAAGGAATACCGAAAAAGTCTGCGCTTGTTTGTAGTCGTTTTAAATGATATTCGGTTCGGAAAAGCTCACCATTTTCAATTCGCAAACATTCAATTAAAGAAAATTTTGTCGTCTTTTCTAAAATAGCTGATTTTGCGTGGATTTCGGAAAATTCGCTAGCGGCTTCCGAATCCCAGACGATACCGCCACCAACACCATAAGTTGCCTTGTTGTCTGCGATAGCAATAGTACGAATCGGTACATTGAAAATCGCATTTCCGTTAGGTTCTAAAAAGCCAATTGCTCCGCAGTAAACACCACGAGGAGAATCTTCTAGTTCTGAAATAATTTCCATTGTTCGTACTTTAGGCGCACCAGTTATTGAGCCACATGGGAAGAGTGCTTTAAAAACAGCTGTTAAATCAGTCTCAGGAGGTGTTTCTGCTGTAACGGTTGAAGTCATTTGCCAAACAGTTGGGTAAGGTTCTAGCGTCATTAACTTAGGAACCTTGACACTCCCGGGTACAGCAATCATCCCAAGGTCGTTCCGTAGTAAATCGACAATCATCACATTTTCTGCACGGTTTTTAGGATCGTTTTTTAGCCAATCATGTGCTTCTAAGTCCGCTTGCTCCGTTATTCCGCGGCGAATAGTACCTTTCATCGGGCGTGTCGTTAGAAGATTTTCCTTCCATTTAAAAAAGAGCTCGGGTGAAGCCGAGATAATCTCAAAGTCACTGGTTGAAAGTAGGGCGGTGTAATTCGCCTTTCCAATCTGCTGTAACGTTTCATAAGTCGCTTGAGAAGAAAAGCTGTTTGGCACATCACTTTGAAGTCGCACGGTGTAGTTTATTTGGTAAGTATTTCCAGCTGCAATTTCAGCTTTGATTTGCTCTATTTTCTCGGCGTATTCAGGGAAACTAGTATTCATTTTAAAAGAGAGCGGCGAGGAATCTGGTGTTTCGGTAGCTGTAACGTTAAAATTATCGTATACGCCAAACCAGACGAGGGGCATGTTTCCGCTCGGTTTTTTTGTTTTTAAATTACTTCGAAAAGCAGGCGCGGCCTCATAACTGACAAAACCGGCGACGTATTTTCCTGATTTTTGGGCTTCTTCGGCTGCTTTCATTATAGGAAGAACTTCTGCTAAATCATGCGTAACTAGTTCATACAGTGGATTTTCAAAAATTTTTGTGTCGCCTTCAAAATCAAATCGTAATAAGCTCATTTAACATTTCTCCCTAATCGTATAAAGTTTTCAAGTATTGCATGTCCGTTTTCAGATAGGATTGCTTCTGGGTGGAACTGGACGCTGTGAATCGGTTTTGATACGTGAGCTAGTCCCATTATAACGCCGTCTTCTGTCAGTGCGGTTACTTTTAAATTAGCGGGAACTGTGGCAGGATCAATAACTAAAGAATGGTAGCGCGTTACTTGGAACTTTGGTGCAAGCTCTGCAAACAACCCTTCCCCAGTATGCGAAATGATACTTGTTTTTCCGTGAACCGGGACTTTTGCCGGCACCACTTTTGCCCCGAAAAAATGAGCAATCATTTGATGACCGAGGCAAATGCCAAGAATAGGAACTTGAATTTTACCTAGTAGTGCCAAACTTACAGGGAAGTCTTCCGGTGAACCTGGCCCTGGTGATAGAACTACCATTTCGGGAACGAGTTGTTGAAATATTTCAAGCGAAAAATTAGTAGCAGAAACAACCTGTACCTCCTCTTGAAGCTCTAAAAAATATTGGTATAAATTATATGTAAATGAATCATTATGGTCGATGATTAAAATCACTTTAAATCCCCCTAGTTAAAACGGTTATACTCTTTTATAGCAAATAGCTAGAGAGATAACAAGCCCGAATGTTTAAAGCCGGGAGCCGAGTGGAAAGGTACACTAAATAACCAAAGGAAGGTGTTTGAGATGAAAAATGAACTAGAAGATAAGATTCTTGCCATTTTGGAACAACATCAAGTGGGTGTATTAACATCCGTACAAGGAGACTATCCTCATGCTAGATATATGACGTTTCTGCACGATGGTTTAACCCTTTACACACCGTCTGGCAAAGAATTACCAAAGACAGAAGAAGTACGTAGAAACCCACATGTATCCGTTTTAATTGGTTACGAAAGCCTAGGGTCTGCGTTTTTAGAAATTAATGGTTTGGCTTCTCTTGAAGAAGATGAATCAATCAAAGAACGCATTTGGGAAAACATTTCTAAAGAATGGTTCCAAGGCGAAGATTCACCGTCCTTTGTCGTTATAAAAATTGTACCTGAACAAATTAGAATATTGAATTCTGATGATGACGGTCCAGACACGCTCGATTTAATCGGTTAAAGATTTGCTTGTAATTTAAGCAGATATGCGATAGAATAACTTTAAATTAATACGAAAAGCGAAGACAAGAAGTAGTAATGAGGCAGAATTTCTAAAGAGAGCCAGTGGGTGGTGTGAACTGGTGAAGTTTCCTTATGAATCCATCTTGGAGTGAGTGGTGGAAAGCATAATTTTGCGAGTAAATCATTCCGGTTGGGTCCGTTAAACCTAAATGAAGCTGGGGATTTTTTGAAGTCCCAATAAGGGTGGCAACGCGGTTAACTCTCGTCCCTTTCCTGTTAATTCGGGAAAGTACGGGAGTTTTTATATGGAAAAAATAAAGGAGGAGTTAGCATGTTAGATGTTAAATTGTTACGTAATAATTTTGATGAAGTAAAGCAGAAATTACAAAATCGCGGGGAAGACCTTGGTGAATTCGAGAAATTTGGTGAGTTAGATAAACGTCGCCGTACGCTAATCGTGGAGACAGAAGCGCTGAAAAGTCAGCGTAATGAAGTGTCTCAAGAAATCGCTAAATTAAAACGCGAAAAACAAGACGCAGATGCTAAAATTGAAGAGATGCGTGTCGTTGGTGATCGTATTAAAACATTAGACATCGAGCTAAGAGAAATCGACGAGAAGTTAGATATGATTTTAATGTCGATTCCAAATATTCCGCATGAGTCTACTCCGGTTGGTGAATCGGAAGACGATAACGTGGAAATTCGCAAGTGGGGCGAAGTACGCGAATTTGATTTTGAACCAAAAGCTCACTGGGACTTAGGAACAGACTTAGATATTCTTGATTTTGAAAATGCTGCGAAAGTAACTGGTAGCCGTTTTGTCTTTTATAAAAAATTAGGTGCAAGACTGGAACGGGCGCTAATTAACTTTATGATGGACTTGCACTCGAATGAACATGGCTATGAAGAAATGTTACCACCGTACATGGTGAACCGTGCGAGCATGACTGGAACTGGTCAATTGCCGAAATTTGAAGAAGATGCTTTCTTAATTGAAGCAGAAGATTATTTCCTTATTCCAACAGCGGAAGTACCAGTAACAAACTACCACCGCGAAGACATTTTAAAAGCAGAAGATTTACCAAGAAAATATACAGCATTTAGCGCATGTTTCCGTTCTGAAGCGGGATCTGCTGGTCGTGATACGCGCGGCTTAATTCGCCAGCATCAATTTAACAAAGTGGAATTAGTTCAATTTGTTAAACCAGAAGATTCCTACGCGGCGCTTGAAAAATTAACTGGAAACGCAGAAGAAGTATTGCGTCGCCTAGAATTACCATATCGCGTATTAAGCATGTGTACGGCTGATTTAGGCTTCACTGCTGCTAAAAAATATGATTTAGAAGTTTGGATTCCAAGCTATAATTCTTACCGTGAGATTTCTTCTTGCAGTAATTTTGAAAGCTTCCAAGCAAGACGCGCTAACATTCGTTTCCGCCGTGAACCAGGGAGCAAACCGGAATACGTGCATACATTAAATGGTTCCGGGTTAGCACTAGGTCGTACAGTCGCTGCTATTTTGGAAAACTACCAAGATGCAGATGGTTCTGTACGCATTCCGAAAGTATTGCAAGGCTACATGGGCGGTATCGAGAAAATAGAATTACCAAAATAATATGGAAGAAGGAACTGTAATGGCGAACCTTAGCGAATTACCAAACATTGGCAAAGTACTGGAGCAGGATTTAATCAAAGCGGGAATAAAAACTCCCGTCGAGCTAAAAGATGTTGGAAGCAAAGAAGCCTTTTTACGTATTTGGGAAAATGATTCAAGCGTTTGTCTAAGTGAACTATATGCGCTTGAGGGAGCCGTTCAAGGCATCAGGTGGCATGGTTTAGACGAAGCAAAGAAAATCGAACTCAAAAAGTTTCATCAATCCTTATAGAAAAAGCGACGATGCATATTCGCATCGTCGTTTTTTTATTTCCCGGGAAATAGTTATTTTAATTGTTGTTCTGCAAAGGAAGCGTAAAGTGGATGGGAAGCAACTAATTCACTATGTGTGCCACGACCAGTTATTTCCCCGTGTTCAATAAAGAGAATTTGGTCGGCATTGACGATAGTAGAAAGGCGATGAGCGATAACAAAAGTAGTTCGACCTTCCATTAAGTTTGCCAAAGCTTGTTGAACGATTTGCTCGGATTGGCTATCTAAACTAGCTGTAGCCTCATCTAACATAAGGATATTAGGATTACGCAAGAATGCTCGAGCAATGGCAATTCGCTGTCTTTGACCACCTGAGAGCTTCACGCCACGTTCGCCGACTTCGGTCGCCATTTTGTCAGGAAGTTCGGAAATAAAGCCGTCAGCATAAGCTAGTTTTGCTACATTCCATAGCTCATCTTCCGTAATTTCTCGGTCCAAACCATAACAAAGATTATCGCGAATTGTACCAGAAAGCATCGCACTTTCTTGGGAGACATAACCAATTTGTGTTCGCCAGGAATTGATCGAAATCTCGGAAAGGGGAATATCGCCTACTAAAATTTCTCCCGTTTTCGGTTGATAAAAACGCTCTAAAATCGCAAATAAGGTTGATTTACCTCCACCGCTTGGACCAGCGAATGCGATAACTTCTCCGGGTTTTGTATCAAAAGAAACATGTTTTAGAATAGGCTCACCTTCATTATAGGAGAAGGAAATATCAGACGCGCGAATGGTTTTTCCGCTCACATCTACTTTTTTACCAGCGTCGAAATCTTCTTCTGTTTCATTCAAAATATCCGCAATTCGTTCTGTTGCGCCTTTTGCTTTTTGAAGTTGGGCGAAGAATGTTGCGAAAGAAGTGACAGGAACGATAATTTGGAACAGATAGAGCAAAAAGGCGATGAGGGTACCAGTAGTCATCGTTCCAGCTGAAACACGAATCCCACCGTAACCGATGATGCCAACGATAACCCCCATGACAACAAAGAAAATTAGCGGTCCAAGCACAGCAACAACTTTCGCCTCACGAATACCAAAGCCAAATAGGCGATTAATTCCTTGATGGCCAGCCTCGGTTTCTAGTGTTTCCGCATTCGAAGCCTTTACGAGCCTAGCTTCTGATAGCGTTTGGCTAATGGAACCAGTGAAGTCAGCCGTTTCATTTTGAAGACCTTTAGATATTTTAAACATTTTCTGACCAAGTGGTGCAACAACTAGCGCAGTAATCGGAACGGCCACTAAAATAATGAGTGTCATTTTCCAGTCCATGAAGAACAAAATAATAATCGCCCCGACAACAGAAATTATCCCCGTTACAAATTGCGGAAAATGGTCGGCAATCAGCTCCTTCACTACCACTGTATCATTTACCATGCGACTTACCATTTCCCCAGTCTTTGTATTATCAAAGTAAGAAACCGGTAAATGCACAATTTTCTTCCATAAACGTTCGCGAATCGTTGCAACGACTTTCTGACCCATGTAGTTAAGTAAGAAAATCGAGAAGCCATTCGTTATAGCTTGTAAAACAAATGCCAACACAATTAAAGCAATCATTTTTACATCGAGTGAAGCTATTGAAAAGCCATCAATTAAGTTCTTTGTAAAAAGTGGCACAACAAGGCCGGCAACTGTAGTTATCACACTGGCAAATAAAGCGCAGAAAATTATCCAATTCGCAGGTTTTGCGCTAATAAGTAATTGGAAAAATTTTCGCCAACTATATTTTTTCTGATCCATTCATTTCACCCTTCCTGAGTTACCCATCCATAAATTACTTACTTTTTAAGTATAATCAATTTATCTAAAAATAAACCAGTCTAAAGTGGTAGTTATTGAATTATTATCTGACTTTAAATATTTAATAAAAGTAACAAAAAGTTCGAATTTAGGATAAAACACTAACGAAAAACGAGATATAAATTAAGTATTTTATAAAAAGTTGTAATATATTTATCTTTAATTAGGTTTTTAGCTTTTTATGACTGACTGTGAATAGGATTTTGAATACAGCCTTTATGATATAATTACGAAGAGTTTCTTCAATATAATATAGCAAAGGAGAGAATATGCTATTCTTAAAAGAGCTTGAATCCAATCTAACGGTTAGCAAATTAATGGAGTTGTGCTTTGAACATCCAAGTTACAAAGACTACTGCTCGGTTATCAGCACCAAGAAAGGTGAGGTTCTAGAAAGTTTAAGTCCGGCTGGAACAAAAGTATATTTTGTTCTAAGCGGCATATACGGGATGATTGTAGAGGAAGATGCAGAAATGGAAGAAGAAAGCTATAAAGAAAGCATTGTTCGTTTCTTGCAAAAAGGAGATAGTTTTGGACTATATCATCTTTTTTACGATGAATGGAGTCCGCATGTTTCGATGCAGAGCTTAGGTCACGGAGAAGTTATGGAAGTAGATAGCAATTTCTTGTTCTCTATTTTCGACAAAAAAGATGAGAACAACTTTTTTATGATTAAAGTGATGGCAGAAGAATTACGTGAAGCCCATACATTTGCAAAACTAAGCTTCTTGAAAAAGGAAGAACGAATCCGCAAAGCCATTCTCAAATGCGCTCAAACTTTAGGAACGTTTTCTGATAACGGGATATTGCTACCAAGAGAAATCACGCAAGAAGTACTTGCAAGATACACAAATACATCACGAGAATACGTGGCTCATACAGTCATGCATTTAATTAAAGAGGATATAATTAGAAATAGACCAAAGCCTCTCCTAGTGATGGACAAAACTCGATTATAATTTTGTTTCACGTGAAACTTTTTGGAATGCTCAGTGGCATTCTTTTTTTTGTGGAAAAGCACTTCAAAAGCATTATTTAAATTTTTGCGTTATAATGGCTCTGTAATTGAAAGCGCTTGATAGAAAAGGAGGATGTTTTAATGAGATTTTTTATCGATACAGCGAACGTAGAAGAGATTAAAAAGGCTAACAGAATGGGATTCATTGCCGGAGTCACGACAAATCCATCACTTGTTGCAAAAGAAGGTCGCGATTTTAATGAGGTCATTCAAGAAATCACATCCATTGTTGACGGACCGATTAGTGGCGAAGTAGTAAGTTTAGAAGCAGATGAGATGATTGCGGAAGGTCGAGTTATTGCAAAAATCCATCCGAATATGGTTGTAAAGATACCGATGACAGGCGAAGGTTTGGCAGCTGTAAAAGTGTTGACAGAAGAAGGCATTAAAACCAATGTAACACTTGTGTTTTCTGCCACACAGGCCTTGCTTGCAGCACGAGCTGGCGCAACATACGTATCACCGTTTTTAGGTCGATTAGATGATATAGGCGACGATGGCTTAGTTCTAATTCGTGACATTGCGGATATTTTCGAGATTCACGGGATTCCAACAGAAATTATTTCAGCAAGTGTGCGACACCCAATCCACGTTATTGAATGTGCCAAAGCCGGAGCTGACATTGCTACGGTGCCATTTAAAGTGTTCGAACAAATGCTAAAACATCCGTTGACCGACAGTGGGATTGACAAATTTCTTGCAGATTGGGAAGCGGCGAAAAAATAAAGAGGTAGGTTTCTAACTATGAATCAAACATTTATCGTGAAAAAAGAACATGTTAGTCAATATCCAAATCCCCTTTTTGTGAATAAAAATGAGTCTATTTGGGTGTTTGAAGAAGATACAGAATATCCAGGCTGGATTTTTTGTAAAGTGAAGTCAACCGGAAAAGAAGGCTGGGTTCCTAAACAAATTATTCAATTGAGTAATGATGGAAAGAGTGGAACCGTATCAGAAGACTACTCTGCGCGCGAATTAAATGTTAAACCAGGCGATAAATTAGAAAGTAATCGTGAACTTAATGGTTGGGTTTGGTGCGTAACAGAAGAGAATGAAGCTGGTTGGGTACCACGAGAAAATTTAGAAGCATAAAATGTTCCACGTGAAACATTTTACGCAAATATAGCAAAAAAGCGAAGGGTTTAGTTTTACTTTCGCTTTTTTTGTGGAATAATTAAGGATAACGATAGAAGAATCTAGGTGGGTTTATGGAAAATTGGAAGAAGAATTTGTATGTTGTCTGGGTGGGGTGCTTTCTAACCGGAACCGGATTAAATTTAATCATGCCATTTTTACCATTGTATATTGAAGAATTAGGAGTGCATAATCCGGATCAAGTAAGCATGTGGTCAGGGATTGCACTCAGTTCGACCTTTTTAGTATCAGCTATTATGTCACCAATTTGGGGTAAACTAGCTGACCAAAAAGGGCGGAGAATTATGCTTTTGCGAGCTGCGCTAGGTATGGCGATAGCGATGATTCTGATGGGACTCGTAAGCAATGTATACCAATTTGTTGGTTTGCGCTTATTAATGGGGATTTTTTCAGGATATATTTCAACAGCAAATGCCCTTATTGCTACACAAGTTCCTCGTCATCGTAGCGGCTGGGCTCTCGGGGCATTATCTACGGCGGCGGTTTCGGGTGTGCTAATTGGCCCGTTAATTGGCGGAGCGTTGTCGGATACATTAGGCGTCAGACCAGTGTTTTACATCACAGGAGCACTTCTTTTAGGTAGCTTTTTCCTCACACTGTTCTTCGTAAAAGAGAAATTTACACCAGTAGAAAAAAAGGAAATGCGGTCAGGGAAAGAAGTTTTCTTATCGCTTAAAAACCCGGGCTTGATTATTTCCTTATTTATTACGACAATGATGATTCAAATTGCGTCCAACTCAGTGAACCCGATTTTGACATTATACGTGCGTGATTTGGCAGGAAATGCGCAAAACATCGCTTTTATTAGTGGGATGATTGCATCTGTTCCAGGGGTTGCGGCACTTATTGCGGCACCGAGACTTGGGAGATGGGGAGACCGAATTGGTTCGGAGCGAATATTGTTAGGTGCGCTCATAGGTTCAATGTTACTCCAAATTCCAATGGCTTTCGCACAAAACCCACTACAACTTGGGATTTTACGTTTCTTATTAGGGCTTACAGACGGCGCCTTGCTTCCAGCGGTTCAATCATTGCTTACAAAAAATACACCGCGCGAGGTTTCAGGTCGGATTTTTGGTTATAATCAATCGTTTCAATACATTGGGAATGTTATCGGACCGCTTGTTGGGTCAAGTGTTGCCGCCCATTTTGGTTACGGAGATGTCTTCCTCGTAGTTGCAGGCTTTATTTTTATCAATGTACTAATCAGTTTTTATTTCAACCGAAAAATGCACGGAGAGAAGGGAAATCATGCCAACTGAACTAATAAAATTACCAGGAATAGGTAAAAAAATGGTGTTAATGTTAAATGAAATTGGGGTTGAAGAGGTTGCTGATTTAAAAGGGAAGAATCCGCTTGAGTTATATGAGGATACTTGCGATAAGCGAGGCGAGAGAATGGATCCATGTGTACTTTATACGTATCGCTGCGCAGTCTATGTTGCGGAAACGGATGAAGCGGAGCAAGATGTTGATTTGCGAAAATGGTGGAACTGGAAAGATAAACAACATATAAATGAAAGGAATTTAAAGAATGAATAAGTTGAATGAAGCACTCAAAAAAGCTGAACACATCGTTTTTCTAACTGGGGCGGGTGTTTCTGTCCCTTCAGGAATTCCGGATTATCGCTCGAAAAACGGCTTATATGCTGGGATGAGTAGCCCGGAATATATGTTGAGCCATACGTGTCTTGTGCGTGAACCGGAGAAGTTTTATCAATTTGTTACAGAAAACATGTACTATCCGGATGCAGAGCCAAATGCGATTCATACAAAAATGGCTGAAATCGAAGCGGAAAAAGATGTCACGATTATTACGCAAAATATTGATGGTTTGCATGAAAAAGCAGGTTCAAAAAAAGTCGTAAATTTTCACGGTAGTTTATATCATTGTTATTGCCAAAAATGCGGAATGTCTGTTACCGCTGAGGAGTACTTGAAATCGGATATCCATTCGGGTTGTGGTGGCGTCATTCGTCCGGATGTGGTGCTTTATGAAGAAGCGATTCCAGAGAGTGCGATAGACCAATCTCTTGCAGCTATAAGACAAGCGGATTTGATAGTGATAGTAGGGACATCTTTCCGCGTGAGTCCGTTTTGTAATTTAACGGATTATCGAAATAAAAAAGCGCGGATTTTTGCAGTAAATAAAGAACAGATTTCGCTTCCTTATCCATTTGAAATGATGGAAAGTGACGCTGTGAAAGTTTTCGCGGAGATTTGAAACCTTGCAGTAATAGGGGTGGCGTGATAAAATTTTCTTAACCGGCAAATTGTCCGGAATATTTAGAGAAAATGCATGGTCGTTTTCTTGATGAAAATAAGGAGTGGAGAGTTCCATATGAACCCTGACCCCGAGAGTCAGCAGATTATCTTGCAGTTAATTCTTATTGTGGTGTTGACGATGCTCAACGCATTCTTTGCCTCAGCAGAGATGGCCCTTGTATCACTGAACAAAAATCGTGTAAAAAGCCAGGCAGAAACCGGTGATAAAAAAGCGGTTATGCTAGCTAAACTCGTAGATGATCCAAGTAAATTTCTAGCTACTATTCAAGTTGGTATTACGCTTGCGGGATTCTTCTCCAGTGCGTCAGCTGCCACTAGTATTGCGACTAGACTTGAATCTGTTTTTGGAGGAAGTAGTTTTGCGAAAGAGTTATCCATTATCGTCGTAACTATTGTGTTATCATATATCACGTTAGTTTTCGGTGAACTTTATCCAAAACGTTTAGCACTTCAAAAATCAGAAAAAATTGCCCGTGTTTCTGTACGACCAATCATGGCAGTTGGTGTTGTGCTTCGTCCGTTCGTGAAATTCCTGTCTTTTTCAACCGATATTCTTGTGAAATTAACGAGAATGGAGAAAAATACGGATAATGAAAAAATGACGCGAGAGGAAATGCAGCTACTGATTGAAACCGGTCGACGTGACGGTGTAATTGAGGTAGAAGAATTACAAATGCTTCGTGGTGTATTTGAAATGGATAATAAATATGCGCGTGAAGTGATGGTGCCACGAACAGATGCGTTTATGATTGATGCCGAAACAGAGTCGGAAGAACTTTGTGACGCATTATTAAGTGAGAATTTTTCAAGGGTTCCCGTTTTTACAGGCGATCAGGACTCGGTGCTAGGTATTCTGCATATGAAAGATTTTTTTGCGGAAGCGAGAAAGTCAGGTTTTGAAAACATTGATGTGAAGGCGCTCGTTAAAGACGCGTATTTTGCGCAAGAGACGATGTTTATTGACGATCTACTTAAAAATATGCAAAGAACTAGAAATCAAATGGCTATTTTAATGGATGAATACGGTGGTGTTGCTGGTATTGTCACTGTAGAAGATTTATTAGAAGAAATTGTTGGCGAGATTGACGATGAAAATGATGTGTTTTCGGATGAAGTGAAGAAAATTGATGAGACGACATTTATCGTAGAAGGTCGCATGCCGCTTGATGATTTCAATGAAATGTTTCACGTGGAACTTCCATCACGTGGCGTAGATACTGTGGCTGGATTTGTGCTTACTTTAACTGGGACAATTCCAGAAGAAGATGATAAAGTAGTAGTAGAATACGGTACACTTCGATTTACAGTAGAAGAAATGAATGATGCCAGACTGGTTTCGGTTCGTGTCGAAAAAGACATCCGAACAAGCGAACTTGAACAGATGGCTTAATGATAAAAATAGGAGTGCGGTATGAGAAATCTGTCCGCACTTTTTTCTTAGGAATGAGGTTTTTAAAATGCCAAATATTAAAGAAATAGCCAAATTAGCGGGAGTTTCAGTGACGACAGTATCACGTGTGCTCAATAATCATCCGTATGTTGCGGAGGAGAAAAGAGCCCGTGTGCAAGCTGTTATTGATGAATTAGATTATTCACCTAACCGTAGTGCCATGGATTTAGCGCGTGGGAAAACAAATACGGTTGGCGTGATTATACCTTATAATGATCACCCGTGGTTTGACAAAATTGTAAATGGTATTTTGGAAGTAGCTTTTAAAAACCGTTATTCGGTGACACTTTTTCCAACAGGATATGATCCGAAAGAAGAAGAAAAGTACTTGATGCGTCTTAAAACGAAACAGGTGGATGGCCTGATTATTACTTCGCGTGCCAATAATTGGGACGTGATTTTGCCGTACCTAGCGTATGGACCGATTATTGCGTGCGAGTATGTGGAATCAAAAGAGGTATCGTGCTCTTATATTGACCGCGTGAAAGCATACCGGGCTGGATTTCAGTTTTTGGAAGATGAAGGTTATAAAAAAGTGGCTTTTACAGCGGGGAGAGCATCGCGTGAAAGTACGAGTACATATGGAAAAATCAATGCTTATGAGCAAGTTTTTGGTTCAGTGGGTGATAATCGGTTTCTAAGTGAATGTTATACGCTTGAAGATGGTTTGAAGGCTGGGGAGCATTTTTTTGCAGAGGGGAAAGACTGGCCTGATGCGATTTATGCGAATGGTGACGAGGTTGCGGCAGGGGTTATGTATCACGTGAAAAAACTCGGCTTGCGTGTTCCGGAAGATGTCGCTATTTTAGGGCAAGAAAATCTCCCAATTGGTAAGGTTTTAGAAATCACAACGCTTGATCATAACCTAAAAAAATTGGGAGAAAATGCTTTTACTATTTTTGAACAAGGTAAATTGCAAAGAATTAAAGTGGAGCATGAATTGATTAGAAGGAAAACAGTTTAAAAAATTATTTGCCAATTAAAGTTAGTTTGGCAATGTTTTCCGCCGTGCGTTCGAGGTTCTTTGTTGTATTTTCGAAAAGAGTGGGTAAATCTGTTATTTCTGGGATGTTTGGGAAAAACGCATCGATACCGTGTTGTTGGGCGATATTGTTTTCGAGTGCAAGGCTACCGACGATTGCTAGGACGAAACAACCTTGTTTTTTAGCTTCTTGAGCAATTTGAACAGGGATTTTCCCCATCATCGATTGCTTGTCCATTCGTCCTTCACCAACAATAACGATATCCGCATCTTTCATTTTATCCTTCATATTAGAAAGTTCCATAACTAGAGCTGAACCGCTTAACACGTCTGCATTTAGGAAAGTCATTAGTCCGGCAGCGATACCACCAGCGGCTCCGGCTCCTTTTTTTGTAGTGATTTTTTGAGATGAAAATTGATCGAGTTTTGCTCCGTAGTTCTGCATGGCGCGCTCTAGTTGAACGAGCATTTCGGGAGTTGCGCCTTTTTGAGCACCGAAAACGAAGGTAGCGCCGTTTTCTCCAAGAAGTGGATTCGTGACGTCGCAGGCTATTTGGAATTGAATGTTTTTCAGCTTTGGATTAAGGTTGCTGGCATCAATGTAAGCTAGTTCTTGCAAATGAATGCCACCGGGCGGAATAGGCTGTTTGTTTTTATCAAGTAGTGCAACGCCCAAAGCTTGGATTAGCCCAGCGCCGCCATCGTTTGTGCCACTTCCACCAAGGCCGATAATGATTTTTTTGACGTTGTGATTCAGTGCCGCCAAAATTAGTTCACCGACGCCTTTAGAGCTCGCGTAAGCTGGATTACGGTCTACGGCTGGGATTAAATCTAATCCAATCGTGTTGGCGGACTCGATAATCGCAGTTTCTTGGCTAGCGAGAATACCGTAGGAGGCCGTTATTTTGTGACCATTTAGGTTGGTTACTTCTGCTTGAAACAATTCCACCTCGGAAGACTCACTTAAAACAGTAAGAAAACCCTCACCCCCGTCAGAAACAGGGGCAAGGCTAATTTGATCGGCTGGACGTGCTTTAGTCCAGCCTTTTTTTATAGCATTTGCTACTTCAACAGCAGTGGCGCTCTCTTTGAATGAATCAGGTGCGATGACGATTTTCATTGGACCGCCTTCTTAATCCAGACAACTTCATACGCAGTTAAATCAAGTTCACTCGTAACGGGTTGATTGGTTAATAGATTCGTGCCAGAGAAAGCGAGCGTTTTGCGGATATTATGAGAAGTGACGTTGATAATTCCGTAAATACATTCTTCCTCAGATTCCCGTTTTATCGCAAAAACATCTGGTCCTAAATCTAAAATTTCTTGGGTTGCAAATGGTGAAAAAGCGGTGTGATTTCGTCTGATTTGCACCAATTTTTTCAGCGATGTGAAAATGGTTTGGCGATAAGTGTCTGTTTCAAGTTCATGAACCAATTGATTTTTTTCCAGTTTTTCACGATTGATGCGGCGATTAATACCGGATTCTTCGTAACCAACAAGGTCGTTTTTAGAACCTAGAAGGGAATGATAGTAAATCGCTGGGACGCCTTGAAGTGTTAGCAAAATACTATGAGCAGCGATAATTTTTTTCGTTACGAGTTCTTCAGTTGTGTCTTCGCCCGGGTTTTGCAGGGCTTCACCGTAGTTAATATTAAGTTCGTATACCGACTGCGTGCCATCTGCGTTGTCTTTATAGGAAACTTGGCCACCGTTTTGGACCGCTTTTTGGACGAGAGAATTGATTTCTTCGTCGGAAAGAATTCCGGTCGCAGGGCGCATACCAATTCCGTCATGACTTGCTAAGAAGTTAAAATAAGTCGCTGTGCTAGAAACTTGTGAAATGGATTTCGCCCACTTCGAAAGTTTCGTTGTATCATGGCAAGTGAAGGTATGGAGCACAAGTGGCGGAAGCGGGAACTGATAAACCATATTTGCTTCATTTTCACCATCGCCAAAATAACTAATGTTTTCTTCATGAGGGACGTTTGTTTCTGTGATAATTTGCAGATTTGGATATAGTTCATCAATCAGCAGACGCCAAAGCGTGATGATCTCATGGGTTTCTGGCAGGTGCATACAAGTAGTGCCAGAAGTTTTCCATAAAAATCCAATGGCATCAAGTCGAATGCTTGTCGCTTGTTTGGATGCATAGAAAAGCAGTACATCTGTTAAGGCTACAAGGCAATCGATATTACGGACATTTAAGTCTAACTGATCTTCGCTAAAAGTAGTCCAAAGTTCTTTACCGTTTTCGTATTTGTGGAACAGCGGAGAAGTCCGCGGACGTGTGACGTTTTTATAATCAAATTGGCTGTCCTTCTCGATGAAAAATTGATTGTACGGCGCTTCGTTATCGGAGAATCGCTTAAACCAATCACTTGATTTCGACATATGATTGGCTACGAAATCAAGCATCACTCGGAAGTTCTCAGACATTTTTTGAACGTCATCCCAGTCGCCAAGCTGTTCGTCAATTTGCTTGTAGTCTGTGACAGAGAAGCCATCATCTGACGTACTAGGGAAAATCGGCAGCAAGTGGACATCTGTAATAACATCTTGCGCATATTCTTGTAGGAATTCATTCAATGTTTGTAACGGATGCTTGTTTTTTTCGAAAATGCTGTCGCCATAGGCAATAAGATAGACGTTTTTTTCGGAAATAGTATCAATCGAACCACGCGCATTATTAGAATAGTTTTCGGCGCATGCGAGCATTTTTTCCAAGTATGCGGGTTGGTATGCAGCTTGATAAATTTTTCTTAGTTTTACTTCTATTTGATTAACCAGTTCGGTTTGCATATTATTCTCCTTCCAACAAAATAGTTGCAAATCCTTTTTTAGGAATACAGATAGTGTTTTCTTTTAGTTCTGCGATTTTTTCCTCCGCTAGTGAAACTTCAAAACTGGAAGCGTTGGTTGTCCAGCGAACGGTTTCTTCTTTGTCTGATGGGTTAAATAGGCGGATAATTGTGCCAGTGCCATCCCACGATTTTTTGCAAGTGCTCATGAATACGTTCGGGTTATCTAATTCAAAGATAGAATTTTGAGCTGGTAAACGGTCGATTGGATAATCTACTTCAAAACGTTCTAGGCGCTCTTCAAATGTATTTAGGTTTTGTAAGTGATAGGTTTCTGTATGACCTTCAAAAATGTTAGATTGCGCGTAGAGCGTTTGTTCATTTAGTTTCTCAGGTTGTACGTACACAGCATATTCAAAAATCATTTCTTCGAGCATTTGACCGTCTGGTGTAGGAACGACTTTGTTATTAATACCGGAAGCACGACCTGGACGCCACATGAGATCATCTTTTCCAAGCAAACCATTACTTCTGAAAAGAGTTAATGCGATTTCAGCAGTTTTCGGTAAGATTTCATATTCTTTGATACCGCCAACTAACAAGGCAAGTGTTGCGTCTTCTTCAGAAACAGCGACGATATTTTCCACTGGGAAAATCGGCACAGGTGCTTCCACGAATTTGTCCTCGCGCCAATTTGCAAGGTAAGGGTTTATGACGCTGCGTTTCATGAGGCTATAACCTTGGTCTGCGTAAGAATATTTAGGTTCTGCTACATTTGTTTTAATCAATGCTCTAATGCGGTGGTCTTTTACTTTATTGTCAATAGTATGGCGAACCCGGACGAATTCTTCACCGTCAAAAAGTTCGATTTCTGTTAAAATTTCAAATGTTTCTGTACTTGTTTTTTGTGCGCGGGCTTCTAAATCTTTCGGAACTAAAGCAGTATGTTTTAACATCATTTTGCTATATAGATGATTTTTTTCAACGGTTAGTAATTCGCTTGTTTCGATATAGATGGCTTGGTCGCCTTCAAGTGGTGAGAAGTCAAAGGAATCCCCAGCGTCAGCCACATTTTCGAAGCGAATAAGGTCATTTATAATGCTTTGTTGTTCTTTATTTAAAAGATTGATTTTCCCGTTTTCGAATTGAACAATGATTTTTTCATTTTCAATTGTTTGTTTGGAAATGCTTATTAATTGGTCCATTTCTGTAGTAACGGCTTTCACTTGCAATGTTTTGTAACCAAGTGCAGGGATTAGGCCGCTTTTCAAGTAGATTTCTGTACGATAATAATCAGGAACAGCAACTTCTTTTTCGCCTTTTGCAGTTACGATTACTTTCCGTCCACCGTCTAATTTTTCTTGATGTACAACGCTGAAAGTCACTTCCGCATCACCTGAGAACAGTTGGAATGATTTTTCAGGAGTGAATAATGTTAGTTTTGCAGTTCTTTCTTCTGCCACTGGGTTAGTATTGAATAATAGCGCAATATTTTCGTCGCCCATTTCCTGACTAACGGCCTTCGTAATTTGTTTTTTCAAAAGGTTAATTAAGCCATCTGTCATCCGAAGTGCGCTAGTTAGCCGAACTACGATGTCATGGTTTGCGTCATCTGAATTCGAAGCACCAATACCGTTATGAGCGTGGCTATCAAATAATTTTTTCCAAATAATATCTAACCAAGGTTTAGGATATTTGATTCCGAATTTATTGGCCATTGTTGCAAGTGGTTCTAGAATGTTGACTAATCTATTTTCTACTAAGTAATTAAGACGTTTAATATCGTAGCGTTCTGAACGACATGTATGGTGGATTCGTGATTTTTGGCAAGCAAGCAGTTCACCAGTGATTTCGTTCGGGAAAGTAGAAGTCCAAGCATCATTCATAAATGCTTCGTAATCGGACAGAATGAAGGTATAACCTAAGTCCATCTCGTTCAATTCCGCGACAATTTCTGGGAAGTTTTCGCGCACAAGTACTTGGTCGCCGCCTGCTGGTAAAAGAAGGACATCTGTATGTGTGTTCATTTCAGCAAGTCGATCTAAAATTGGCAGAAGACGAGTTTCTACATAGCTTTTTTCACTGCTTAAAAATTTGCCGGGTCCATAACCGAAGAAAATATTGTTGGTTGGGATGGACTTGTTGTCTGGAGATGTCCAGTGGAAGTTAAGGTCATCTTGCACTTGATCGTTATAAACACCACGCTGGAAAATGCTATGCTCCATATTAAATGATTTATAAATAGCTGGCAGATAAGCATGTTGCCCAAAAATATCTGGGGAATAACCGATACTCATGCTATGGCCGAATTCTTCGCCCATTTTATAACCATAAAGTAAGTTGCGAATCACAGCTTCTGTTTTAACTAACAAGCTATCGGTTTGTGTATACCACGGACCGACGAACAGACGACGATCTTGGATAAGTTTTTCAACGCGCGCTTTATTTTCTGGACGAATATCTAAGTAACGCTCAATGACAGACATTTGACCATCAAAGGAATAACTTGCAAAGGAATCTTTTGTTTCTAAAACATTTAAAAGATAGTCTAAATTCTCAATTAATAAGATATTGGAATCTTCCATGGTGAAATACCATTCGTGATCCCAGTGGGAATGTGCGACAACATGTACAATTTTATTTTTTTTCATTTTAAAAACCTCTCAAATTAAGTGACAGGTACTAACGAGAGTACCTGTCAGCCTATTTTTTTATTTGATTTTATTTTCTTTACGTGTGATTAAGCCGTAGCGTACGAAGATATTCGCGAATGTGATAAAGGCGATACCTACGATTAAACCAATCGCATAGGCCCAGAAATTTTCAACGAGCGGCCAACCCCAAATTGCTGGGAGTGGAAGCCATTGTACTGCACCAAGTAAAACGGCAGTAACCGCACCAAGAGAAGCACCAATCATATTAATTGGAATAGTGATAAGTGGATTTTGTAGCATAAACGGTATCGCGCCCTCTCCTATGGCAATAAACCCTAGGAAAATAGAGGTTGTACCTGCAACACGTAAGTTTTCATCAAAAACACGACGTTTAACAACATATTTATCTAATACAGTCGCAAGCCCAAGTCCGATTGGCGGGATAACGATTGCTAAAACACGAGCAGTTAGCGGGAAAATTCCGTCTGCTGCGAGTCCGATTGCGATAGCTCCAGCTGCTTTATTGACTGGTCCACCTAAGTCAAATGCAGTCAAACAAGCAATAATTGTCGAAAGTAGTACAGCACTTGCATCTTGATTTTGAATAATTAGTTCTTGTAACCATGCGTTTAAGCCCCCGAATACCGGGTCGACCACATAGTAATTGACGAAGAACAAGACTAAAACGGTAATCCCTGGAATCAGGAACATTGGTTTCATAGCTTGTAAATTTTTGTGTAATTTAATTTTTTCGTTTAAGAATTTAGCAACAAATCCGGCAATGATACCTAAAATTAGAACACCGAAGAATCCAGATGGTATACCGCCATCTATGCCCCAGAAGGTGTAATGTAGCCCTGCTGCGAAAGCACCACCGATAAACCCGGGAGCAAGTCCAGGACGGTCAGCAATTGAGTAAGCAAGGAAGGCACCGAAAACAGGATACATGAATTTCATAATCATATTTCCGTATAAACCGAGATAATGGAAGATTACAATAAGCTGGTTAGAGTTTGTTGCATACTCTGGATTACCAATAACTTTTTCAAGACCAAAGGCAGTTGCGCCAAGTTGGCCAATACCAATCATTAAACCACCTGCGACAATAACAGGTAACATATAAGAAATACCAGTTAAAATCCCACGATAAATTTGCGAGAAAACACTGCTCTTATTATTATCAAATTGTTGTTCTGAACCATCTGTATCAGCTTTGACATAGCCATCTGGTTTGCTTAATACAGTTTCAATCATTTCTTTACCACTACGAAGTGGCTCAGCGACACGTCTTTGGATAAAGGGCATTCCGGCGAAACGTTCTTTATCTTTTGCGGTAATATCTGTCGCGAAAATGACTGCTTCTGCGCCTTTAAGGATTTCAGGAGTAATGCGGTCTTCAATACCATTCGCACCTTGTTTTTCGACGATAACTTCAATACCAAGTTCTTTACCAGCTAGTTCAAGGGCTTCCGCTGCCATATACGTATGGGCGATACCCGCTGCACATGCTGTAATAGCAACGATTTTTCGTGTATAATCTACTTTTTCATCTTCTTGTTGTTCAGAATCTAGCACGGTTATAAATTCGTTTACTGTCGGAGCGGTAGAAATGCTCTCAATAAAAGCAGGATCGAGTAAACGCTTACTTAAAGCTGCCAAAAGTTCTAAATGAGTTGATCCGGCTTCGTTTTCTGGAATAGCTAATAAAAAGATATATTTTACTTCATTTGTTGGATCAATGCTGCCCCAAGAATTAATTGGTTGATTGATACGAGCAAATGCAAAAGCAGCTTTTTTAACAGCTTTAGATTTACCATGTGGAATAGCAAAACCTTTCTCTAAACCAGTTTCAGAAATCTTTTCGCGTTCTAAGACAGCTTTTTTGAATTCATTTTTATCTGACAAAACTCCTTGATTGTGTAAAGCATCAATTAATCCATCAAATACTTCTTCTTTAGTGCGCCAATCTTTATCTAAAAAGATGAGTGGCTCCGATGTAATATCGCTTAATTTCAATGCTATCAGCTCCTTTATTAACAGTCTTTTCCCTAGGTTACTTTAGTTATACCATATTATTTTTTTGAAAAAGTACGAAAATCGTACAATTGTACGCAGTGTTGTTCATTCGCTTTTATTTCATGTATACTAAAATTAATTCGGATAGCCATGGAGGTATTTATTATGTCAGCTACTTCACTTTATCGCTTGTTTGCGCCTCAAATTGAATTTTTAAGTCCTGCTGAAAAACAAGTTTTCTTCTATATTGACAACCATATTTCTACCATTGAAAAAATGTCCCTCACATCTCTAGCGGAGTCAACCAATGTCAGCACCACAACCGTTATTAGAATGTGTCATAAATTAAAGCTTTCCGGTTTTTCTGAGCTGAAATTTTTACTTCACTCGGATAAAACAGAAACAAAACCCCTTTCAAAAGACTATTCATCTACATTTTTAGAAAAAATTCGTTTAGGAATTGAGCAACTTCCAAAGAAAGAAATTGAGCAAGTCGCGACAAGAATTGCGTATGCACCTAAAATCTATATTGCTTGTCTAGGCATGACGAAAACATTAGGAGAATATTTTTCCAAAAGTCTTGTTACATCGAAAAAGAATGTAGTTTTCACCTATGATTCATTTATTATCGATATTTTGCCACAAATTGTTGAAAGAGATGATTTGATTATTATTATTTCTGAAAGCGGTGGCACCGAAAACACCCTTTCGCTCGCGGAACATTTAAAATATAATTTATCGAATGTCATTGCGATTGTGAATAATCCCAATGCCCAGATTTCCCAATATGTGGAGACGATTATTTATGCTTCCAGTGAGGAGTTTGATGAAGATTCATTTAAACATCATCACGCCCCACTGTTAATTGTGATTGACTTGATTCTAAATATTTTTGAACAGCAAAAAAAACTTATTTAAAATATTTTTATGAAATTGCTTGACATGAAACCCATTTCATCATTTAAAACTAATATATAAGGCAATGAAGGAGGCGAATGATATGAAATTAGATGGGGTATGCAAGATTAATTCAGCACTTGGAATGGAGTATCAATTCGGAGAGTTTTACATCGATAGAGACTATCTTGTTTTTGACCAAGATTTTAGTTTGGGTATGAAAAAAAGACAAACGTTTCCAGTTGCAAAATTAGGGCATATTGCGCTAGTTCGAGAAGAAGAGGAAATCATGCTAACATTTAGCTGCGATAATATTGAATTCGAAATAAATGGAAATTCCCATGATAATTTGCGCGAATTTCGAGATTTACTTCAAAATAAAGGCACCAACAGCGCAGAAATCCAAAAAGCGGAAAGTAAGAAAAAAGCAAGATATACAACGCACCATTATCACAACTTCGCTAAATCTTGAAGGAGGAAATTATATGTATAAAGCAATAATTTTTGACGTAGATGGAACAATTCTAGACACGGAGAGAGCTGTTTTGCATTCTCTTCAAGCGGTTTTAGCCGAAGAAGGATTAAGTTATGAACTGGACGAATTACGATTTGTCCTTGGAATTACCGGAGCAGCTGCGGTGGAACAATTAAACATTCTGGATCCAGAGAAAGTATTGGATAAATGGATTGAACGAGAAGCAACTTTCATTGAAGAAGTAGAGGTGTTCGAAGGCATTCATAAAGTACTGCATGCCATTCCAGAAAGCGGTGTTGTCACTTCTAAAAACGCGTTAGAAATGGAAAAAGGTTTCTATCCGTTTAATATTCAGGATCATTTTCAAGCGATTGTTTGCGCAAGTGATACCGAAAACCATAAACCTCACCCAGATCCACTGCTGAAAGGGTTAGAAATTCTTGGAAGAGAGCCACATGAAGTGCTTTATGTTGGTGATTCTTCGTACGATATGAAATGTGCCCATGCGGCCGGAGCTCATTTTGGCTTAGCACTTTGGGGCGCGAAGACAACAGATGGCTTTGAAAAAGCAGAACTTGTCTTCGAAAAACCAGAAGATATTTTAGCTTATGTAAGTAAATAAGTAAAACCCGCCAACCTTGAATGAAGGCTAGCGGGTTTTTTGTTATAAATTATTGTAATGCTCGTTGGAAACAGGTTCTAACCAGGTCGTTCCGCCTAATTCCACATTTGTCGAAATGGCTAAGTGGACAAACCAGCTATCTTTCGTAGCGCCGTGCCAATGTTTCACGTCTTTAGGGATTGTTACCACGTCGCCCTCTCTGAGCAACTGGGCAGGTTTTCCTTCTTCTTGATAGTAGCCAGTTCCGCCTGTCACAAGTAGGATTTGTCCGCCATCATGTTTATGCCAGTTGTTTCTAGCTCCCGGTTCAAACGTAACGTTCCCAATCGGACAATTGTAAACAGTGTCTTCAGGGACAAGCATTTTTAAATAAGCATTACCGGTAAAGTAGTCATTAGTAATCAGTTCCCCTTTATCAAAAATAACGCTGTTTTCAAGTGTACTCATTATGAATTACTCCTTTCAACATTAAAATCTTTTAGTTCTTCTTGAGCCGGAATGAGGTGGGTATCGTAATTGTCTATTTTGAAGTCAAGTCGATCGAGCGCTTCTTGCATAACATCAATGCGATTTTTCAGCTCTATGCGTTGCTTTTTCAGCAATTCGGCGCGAGCTTCCAGCGTGTGTTCGCCTTCTCTGAAAAGTGCCAAGTAATCAATTAAGGCTTCAATAGACAAACCAGCTCGGCGCATTTGGCGAGTAAATAAAATCCATCGTAGGTCTTCTGCGCCAAATTTACGAACCCCACTTTCATTACGGTGGATGGGTGGAATTAAACCAATGCGTTCATAGTAGCGAATTGTATCGGCAGAAACGCCACTTTTTTCACTAGCTTCTTTGATATTCATGGTTAATTCTTCCGAAGCATCTACTACATAAAAACTAATATTATTTTTGGTCATGACTATTCTCCTTTACTGATTTTCTATAATGATTGTATTCCTTGAAGTGGACTTTAAGTCAAGCGAAAAAGCAACCATGATCATTTATTCATGATTGCTATTATTTGTTTGAAGTGTAGATAGATAAGCTAAGAGCAACCCATCCATCTTGCGGAGCGATAAGTTTGTTTGCTCATAAAATTTATCCAAACGATATTGAATGGTATTTCGGTGCATAAAAAGCTCTTTAGCCGTGAGACTGATGTTTCCTTGGTTTTTAAATAATGTGTGAATCAGCGGAATCCAAGTATCATCTTGATGGAAAAGGTCGTTGAGTTCATTCGTGATTAAACTTTCCTTCATTCGAAGCGCGATAACTTTTAAACTTTCGGAAGCCACGGTCTGAACTACCTCACGATTATTATGGTTGAAAATGGCACGTTCTTCTGCAAATAAACCACGCAATCGATCATTTAACGGATGGAAAAGACCCATGAAAAATGTAGATTGTATATAGAAATCATTTTCAAGCGTACCGGCAACGGCGATTAGTTCCTCTTCGCCAAGCAGCGACCCCGTTGATTTTTCAATAATAACGCCATAGTTAGTCGAAAACATAATTAACTCAGCTTCTGGACTGAAAAAACTCAGCAAAGCCTTTTGCCACTCTTGTAACATGCTTTTAGTTGTAGTTGTCTTAATATGGAACTGCGTAATGCGATATGTTTCTTTCTCATTTGTCATCGCCAATTCCTTGTTTCCAAACAATAAATCGAACCAAAATTGGGTGGATTCTTTAGGAAATGTTGGTAATGGTTCTGGAAATAGCGTATGTAATAACATCGCTTCTTCTTCTGAAAGATTGCTTTTAGGAATAGTAAAATAATACGGTTCTTCGAAAAAAGAAATCGTATCTGAACTGGATTTTATTGGATTTTTTGAAACGACTATATTGGGATATCTATTTTTTAATATTTTAATATGCACAGTGGATAGCACCCCTTCTCTATTCTTTATTTTTACAAAAGAAAGATAGGAAGTCAAATTATTGCCCGGGAAATAAAAAGGTTGCGCAGTCAACTAAAATCCTGCTATACTATAATGGTTGACGCCGCAACTAATTATGTGGCGGATTTTTTTATGAGGAGTCGGATAAATGGCAGATAGACAGGAAAGCTTAGCGAAAGCCATCGCAATTATTCATCGTTCAGAAAGCACTTTTAAAAATAAAAAATTACTAGAAACTGGTCTTAATATAGGTCAATTACGTTATTTATGGACGCTTTATAAAGAAGATGGTATTTCCCAAGAATCTATGGCTAAAAGGTTTATGGTTGATAAAGCAAGTGTGACAAGGCATATTAAGCGTTTGGAAGAACTGGGGATGATTCGCCGCGAAATTGATGCGAAAGATAGACGTATTCAGCGGATTTTTGTGACGGAAACTGGTTTTCAGATGCGCGATTTAATTGAAGAAGTGACAGCCGAATGGTCCGCACTTTTAACAGCGAATTTTAGTGAAAAGGAAAAAGATGACTTAATGCATTTGATAGGACGACTTTCAGATAATGCGATTATAGCAGTCGAAGGAGGAGAATCTGAATGAAAGAACAGAGTAAACGATTAGGTGAAGATAGCATTCCTTCACTCATGGCGAGATTGTCGATACCGGCATTTATCGGCATGTTTGTTATGGGGATGTATAATATTGTTGATACGATTTTCGTGTCATATGGCGTTGGGCCATCAGGGGTTGCAGCACTTTCAATTGCATTCCCAGTTCAAATGATACTAATGGCAATGGCAGCTATGTTTGGTATTGGTGGCGCGTCGATTATTTCCCGCTCGCTCGGTGCTGGGGAACAAAAACAAGCGGATAAAGTATTCCATCAAGTTATTTGGTTAGTGCTTATTTCCAGCATTTTTATTGCAATTGTAACCTTTATTTTTTTAGATCCGCTTATTACGCTTTTCGGAGCACCGGCAGATATTCATGATATTGCCAGTGATTTCTTATCGCTTATTTTGTTAGGCGCAGTGTTCCAAACCTTCGCGATGGCGATGAATAATATCGTTCGCTCAGAAGGTAATGCGAAAACAGCGATGTTAACCATGATTATTTCCGCTATTTTAAATATGATTTTAAACCCAATTTTCATTATGGGCTTTGGTATGGGCGTTCGTGGTTCTGCCCTTGCAACTGTTATTGCGCAGGCTGTTGGCGCGATTTGGCTCTTGATTTATTTTTTATCAGGAAAAAGTACTTTATCTTTAAAAGGGTTCTCATTCCGAATGGATTTCCCGCTGATTCGCCGGATTATGGCAATCGGGTTCCCGTCATTTATTATGATGTCCGCAGGTAGTATCGTGACAGTTGCGGTAAACTGGATGCTTAATATTTATGGTGGAACGATGGCGATTGCAGTATACGGAATTGCGAACCGGATTGCGTCGTTCGTCATTATGCCAATCAATGGTGTCACACAAGGGATGCAACCAATCGTCGGCTTCAACTACGGTTCCAGACAATTCGAACGCGTAATGAAAGCTGTTAAAGTATCAATGATAGCTGCAACTGTCATGTCACTAATTGCTTGGGGATCGGTAGAAATTTTCCCAGGAATGCTCGTACGAATTTTCTCTAACGACCCAGAACTGATTGCACAAGGAACAAACGCTGTTAGATTTATGCTACTAGCTGCGCCAACAATTGGTTTCCAAATTGTCTGCGGTGGGCTATATCAAGCACTTGGTCGAGCAAGAATTTCATTCATCATTTCCCTAATGCGCCAAATCATCTGTTTAGTACCACTTTTACTTATTTTGCCGCAGTTCTTCGGTTTAGATGGTATTTGGTACGCCTTCCCATTAGCAGATTTAGGCGCGTTCACCGTCTGTCTAGTGATTATGAGCAAAACATGGCGCCGAATTTTTAAAAATCCCGAGATAGTTTAAGGTAAAACGAATTGGGTATTTTCTAACTAGTGTCTCAAAAACAAAGGAGCGATTTTTATGGCAAAAATGTACCCGTATTTGGCTTTTGAAAATGCAAAAGAGGCTTTAGGATATTATGAAGAAGTGTTCGGAGCAACGAATATTTCAAGGCTTCCAGTAAGTGAGGAACAAAGCGAAATGTTTGGCTTAGCAAAAGAAAACCTAGAGAACACAACTGTTCACGGTGGCTTTACCGTCCTTGGCGCAAACTTATTTTGTTCAGATTCATTTGGCAAAGAAGTAAAACCATCCAATCAAATTTCGATTATGCTTGATTCTAACAGTGAAGACCCAGCGGCAGTAGCCGACGCCGATGCTTTCTTTGAAAAAGTGAGCAGCTCAGGAAGAGTAACAGTAACGTTACCTTTCGAAGAGCAATTTTGGGGCGGAAAAATGGGACAATTCGTCGATGAGTACGGAATTTCTTGGATGATTCATACGCAACCTTATTCTAAATTATAAAAAACAAGTGGACCAGATATTAGTTATCTTGGTCCACTTTTTTATTTGGATTCACTTTTTTCATTAAGTAATGTTCGCCGATGCCAGGAATGACAAACGATTTGCCGACTTTGCGGTAGCCGTGTTTTTCATAAAAACCAACAGCGACAATCCGCGCATTGCACCAAATAATATCTGCGCCGCGCTTCCAAATTTTCGCTTCACCGTCTGCAAGTAAAGCTGTGCCGAGGCCTTTCAAGCGCATCCGGCGTTCTGTCGCCACACCGCGAATTCGGTACTGGGCAGGATTCATAATAACAGTCGATTTTTCTGGATAAAAACTGGCAATCCCAAGTAAAACATCCTTTTCAAAAGCGCCTAAATGAAAAGTACCCTCCATATCATCATTAGGGTAAATTGCGTTTTCTTCAGGCTGTTCTGGGCGAAGAACCCGGTGCCTAATATCTTGCGTGTCTTTTGCTTTGATTTGCTTGATTTCCACGGCGCCCACCTCCACGTTATTTCTTTCTATTATAACCAATCTTTCTAAAATATCTATTCAAAAGTTAATTTTGTTTCATAGGAATAACCACGAATCAGCTCTTGATTAATCCAAGCCACCGTTTCTTGTAAAAGGTAATTTTCATTTTCTGGAGGTGTCTCCCAGTTTTGCGGCGTGACAAAAGCTTGCCGCTCGCTTGATAACAAACGCCGTTCACCAGGCGCGCCAATAGAATGATCCAACTCAATGAAAAGATAAGTCTGCCCGTCTAAAATACAATAACCAGGAAACTGCTGATAGCTTTTCGAAAGACCAAGGCGGCTCACGGTTTTCTGCACTTCTTGATGAAAAGCCGGGTCGTTTAAAATATCCGCATGAACAGGCGTTAGAAGTGGCTCTGTAAGCAAAAGTCGGACCGCTGTTAGAGGTTTTGTCGAGTCAGTTTCCCGTTTTAACAAACCTTGATAACGGTCAATAAGCCATTTTTTACGGGCAATGCGAGCTTCTTCATCCATTAATTTTTGTTGGTATTTTATAAGCAAATCGGGCAAGCTTTCCGATGTGTTTTTGTCGAGGTATTGTTTTAGTTCTTGCAAGGAAAACCCCATATACTGCAACGCTTGAATGAGGTTGAGTTGTTCTTCTTGAGCCGTTTTGTAGTAGCGATATCCAGAAGTTGGATCGGTAAAAGCCGGGACCAAAAGCCCAATTTTATCATAATAGCGCAGTCGTTGGATGGAGAGTTGGCTTTTCTTTGCCATTTCCCCAATGGAAAAAAGCGGTTCCACATTTATCACCCTTTCGTCTTGACTCTATAGTTACTATACACTTTATCATAAAGGTAATTCAAAGCGAGAGGTGAAAAAAATGAAAATTATTGTGGAAAAAGATTACGAAAATATGAGTAAAACAACGATGCAACTGCTTTTAGGGAAAATGTATCAAGACAAGTTGGTTCATTTAGCCATCACAGCAGGCTCCACACCGAAGCGAATGTACGAACTGATTGTAGAAGAAATGAAAGAAAAGGCACCACTGACAAATGTAAGCTATTATAATTTTGACGAAATTCCAATTGGGGACGAAAAATACGGCGTAACCATTGCCAATTTAAAAGCGATGTACTTTGATCCGGCGGGAATTCCAGAAGAACAAATTCACATGCTAGATACGAAAAACTATACAGACCATGAAGCGCATTTGAAAGCAGTTGGCGGTTTGGACGCGATTTTAATCGGGATTGGTGAAGATGGTCACTTCTGCGGGAACTTACCTGGCGTAACCAAATTCGGCGATGAAACCCGACTTGTTTCCGTTCAATCACGCCCAGATATGTTCGATATTTTGCTCGGAGAAGTTGGCGGCGACGTGGAAAAAGTCCCCGAATACTACGTAACAATGGGACCAAAAAGCGTCATGCACGCAAAAGAAGTCATCCTATTCGCAAACGGCAAGAAAAAAGCAGCGATTATCAAAAAAGCCCTACAAGGCCCAGTGACAGAAGACATTCCAAGCTCGATTTTCCAGTTACACCCTAATTTTACAGTGGTGCTGGACGAGGAAGCGGCGAGTGAGTTGAATATTTAAAAGAAAACCCAACCTTCTATTCAGGAAGGCTGGGTTTTTGATTATCCATGCACACTAGCAAACTCCGCATCACGCAACTCAACGCGGCGAATTTTACCAGAATCAGTTTTCGGTAATGCCTCAACAAACTCAATCCGGCGCGGATACTTATACGGAGCGGTTTGTTCTTTCGTGAATGTTTGTAATTCATGCACAAGATCTTCCGTGCCCTCGTAACCATCCTTTAAGACGATAAATGCTTTTACGACCGTACCGCGGATTTCGTCAGGACTTGCGACAACAGCGACTTCTTTTACGGCTGGATGATGTGTGAGCGCGTCCTCTACTTCGAACGGTCCAATCGTGTAACCAGAGCTAATAATAATATCGTCATTCCGGCCTTGGAACCAGTAATAATTATCTTCATCGCGGATAGCGCGGTCACCAGAAACGAAATAATCACCGCGAATCGCTTTTTGCAAACGTTCTGGTTCTTTATAGTACTCTTTGAAAAGTGCTGGGAAATCTCTACGCATCGCGATATCACCAATTTCACCGACACCAACTGGATTTCCTTCAGCATCAATAATCGCCATGTATTCAGGCATAATTGGTTTGCCCATCGAACCAGGGCGAATCGGCGTATCAACCAGTGTCCCAATCAACAGTGTACTCTCCGTTTGACCGTAGCCGTCGCGAACTTTAATATCAAAATTATCTTGGAAAACTTGAATTACTTCGCGGTTTAGAGGTTCTCCTGCTGATACGGCGCTACGAAGGGAACTTAAATCATGTTCGCGCAAATTATTTACTTTAGCCATTAAGCGATATTCTGTTGGCGTACAGCACAGCACGTTGATTTTTTCTTCTTCCAGTAAATGAAGTTGTTTTTCAGGAATGAAACGACCGTTGTAAATGAAGCCAGTGGCACCTTTTCCGAGTACAGAAAGGAAAGGAGACCAAACCCATTTTTGCCAACCAGGTCCGGCTGTAGCCCAAACGATATCGTCTTCGTGAATATCGAGCCAATGATCAGCAGCGATACGAATATGCGCGTAACCCCAGCCGTGAATATGTACAACGCCTTTAGGATTACCTGTTGTTCCACTCGTGAATGCAAGCAGACAAGCATCATCGCGCGAAGTTTCCACGCGTTCAAATTCGGTTGAAGCGGCTTCCATTAATGTTTCGTAGTGATCCCAGCCGGATAATTTCTCCCCAACAATAATTTTTTTCGAAACAGAAGGGATGCTTTCAATTTTATCAAATTCAGCAGTCATTCCATTGTAAGAAACGATTGCTTTTACGTTTGCATGGTGGATGCGGTATTCTAAATCGTGCGCTTTAAGTAGCTCGGATGCCGGGATGATAATGGCACCAGCTTTCCATAAGCCCATGTAAATTGCGTACGTTTCGAGTAATCTAGGTGTCATGACGATAACGTGGTCACCTTTTTTTATGCCTGCGTCTTTGACAACATTGGCAAATTTATTCGCTTGTTCAAGCAGGTGGCGGTAACTCCAAGTTTTTGTTTCGTTATGCTCATTTTTCCAAATTAAAGCAGTTTTTTCAGAACTGAATTTAGCAATCTCGTCGGTAATATTATAAAGTTCTGGAGCGATTAAATTTTCTGAATTCATAATGACTCTCCTTTATAAGTAGATTGTATATTTTGATAATTTTGTTTTAGGACCTAGTATTAATATATGGTAATATAAATGTTCCGCGAAAGCAACTAAAGTGTTCCTGTGAAAGTTTGAGCAGATTATTCCTACATCCAATCCAAGCTATGCTAAAATAACAATGAGTGACTTTTTAGAAATGAGGTGCATAGATGGAACGAGCTTTCTTTATGCAACAAGCGCTTGAAGAAGCCGAGAAAGCACGAGATATTGGAGAAGTTCCAATTGGTGCAGTCGTTGTTTTAGATGGAGAAATTATTGGGCGGGCGCATAATTTGCGTGAAACGAGCCAAAATGCAGTGACCCATGCGGAGTTGCTTGCGATTCAAGATGCGTGTAAACATCAAAATTCATGGCGACTTAGCGGTGCAGAACTATACGTTACGCTAGAACCATGTCCGATGTGTAGCGGCGCCATTTTACTTTCGCGGATTGAAAAAGTTTATTACGGAGCCAAAGATCCAAAAGCGGGAACAGCCGGATCGTTAATGAATTTACTCCAAGATGACCGATTTAATCATACGTGTGAAGTAGAAGCAGGATTAATGGAAAAAGAAAGCAGCGAAATGTTAAAAAGTTTTTTCCAAGATCTACGAAAACGGAATAAATTGAATAGGTCTTAATGCTTATTGTAAGAAATCATACTTTTAAATCTTTCATTGTGAAATAAAAAGCAATAAGCCTTACCAACATTTACAGCCAGATAATAATTGCGAAAAATATCACAATCTAACTAAAACAAAATAACATCGAAAGTACTAAATAAATTTGTCGCAAAATAGGATAAAATATACTCCAGATAGAACTCATTATAAAGTGAAAATCTTTCTTAACTAGTTCCTAAATCTGTGAAAAATAAGGATTACATATTATTTTATTATGCTTTGTGAATTACAGAGCAACTGAACGCGTCACTTTGGGCGGTTTTTCACATGATTTTTAAGAGAGAAGCACAAATCAGGGAACGAAGCAGTAATTTTTAGCACAAAAAGGAGGAGAAAAGGGTGGATAAACTATTTTTAGCCCGTTTTCAATTCGCATCAACAACGATTTTCCATTTCTTATTTGTACCACTTTCAATTGGACTTGTATTTATGGTTGCTCTTATGGAAACGTTGTATGTCGTGAAGGGGAAAGAAATTTACAAAAAAATGTCGAAGTTTTGGGGACACATATTCCTTATTAACTTCGCAGTCGGTGTCGTAACCGGTATTATTCAAGAATTCCAGTTTGGGATGAACTGGTCGGATTACTCTAGATTTGTTGGGGACGTATTCGGAGCACCACTTGCAATCGAAGCGTTACTTGCATTCTTTATGGAATCTACGTTTATCGGACTTTGGATTTTTGGTTGGGACAAACTTGGCAAAAAACTTCATTTAGCATGTATTTGGCTTGTTTCAATCGGAACAATTATGTCTAGTTTCTGGATTTTAGCAGCGAACTCATTTATGCAACATCCGGTTGGTTTTGAATTTAAGAACGGCCGCGCAGAAATGAATGACTTCTTGCAACTTATTACTAATGGACAACTACTTGTGGAGTTCCCGCACGTTATATTCGGGGCATTTGCCACTGGGGCCTTTTTCATTGCTGGTGTCAGTGCGTATAAGATGCTCAAAAAACAAGATGTCGCCTTCTTTAAACGATCATTCCAAATTGCAATGGTCATGGCGGTAATCGGTGGCTTTGGTGTGGCTTTCAGTGGTCACTCACAAGCACAATACTTGGTTAAAACACAACCAATGAAAATGGCAGCAACAGAGGGGATATGGGAAGATACAGCCGACCCAGCTCCGTGGACGATGATTGCCAAGATCAACCCAGAAGAGAAGAAAAACGAATGGGAAGTCAATGTCCCTTACGCGCTAAGTTTCTTATCTTACGGAACATTAACTGGTAGCGTGGAAGGTATGAACACGCTGCAAAAACAATACGAAGAAAAATATGGTGAAGGTGACTACATCCCACCAGTTAAAACAGCATTTTGGAGCTTCCGTATCATGGTTGGCGCAGGTATGTTAATGATTTTATTCGCATTAATTGGTATCGTGCTTGCTTGGAAGAAAAAACTCGTTAATGCAAAATGGTATTTACGTTTCATGATTCCAATGATTGGCTTCCCGTTCCTAGCGAACTCCATGGGTTGGATTATGACAGAAATAGGGCGACAACCATGGGTAGTTTTCGGTTACATGAAAACCGCTGATGCCGTATCGCCAAACGTTTCATCAGGACAAATTTTGTTCTCGATAATTGCGTTCTCGACAATTTATACGATTTTAGCCATTCTATTGGTTTACTTGTTTATACGTGAAATTAAAAAAGGACCAGACGGACACAAACCAGAAAAAGCAGAGATTTCCGTAGATCCGTTTGATAAGGGGGATGAAAGCTTTGTCACTAAATGAGTTATGGTTTCTATTAATCGCCATCTTATTCATTGGATTCTTCTTCCTTGAAGGTTTTGACTTTGGTGTTGGGATGTCTACACGATTTATGGCTAGAAATGCACTGGAACGCCGCGTGCTCGTTAATACGATTGGGCCGTTCTGGGATGCAAATGAAGTTTGGTTACTAACTGCTGGGGGCGCGATTTTCGCCGCTTTCCCTAACTGGTATGCAACCATGTTTAGTGGTTATTATATTCCGCTAGTATTCTTATTACTTGCGCTAATTGGCCGTGGTGTTTCTTTTGAATTCCGTGGTCAAAAAGATTCACCGCTTTGGATAAAAACATGGGATTGGGTTATTTTCTTCGGTAGTATTTTACCGCCATTCCTATTTGGTGTATTATTTGCTAGCTTGATTCAAGGTATGCCGATTAATAGTGATATGGATATGTACGCTGGGTTCTTTGATTACATTACCGTATTCTCCGTATGGGGTGGCGTGACGATTACGCTCATGTGCCTACTTCACGGATTACTATTTATTACTTTACGTACAGAAGAGGATATTCAAGACCGTGCTCGTCGTATGGCGAAACGTGTTTGGTTTATTACTGTACCAGCTCTAGTAATTTTCGTTGTACTTGCTTACTTCAATACTGACATGTTCCAAGTTAGACCTGTACTTGTACCACTGATGATTGGAATTGTAGTCGTTATGTACGTGCTATCTGCCCTGTTTATTTGGAAAGATCGTGATATTTTGGCATTTACATTCGGCGGACTTGGAATTGTCTTCACGATTGCGACGATTTTCGTGTCACTATTCCCACGTGTAATGATCAGTTCTATCAACAGTGCGTTTGATTTAACTATAGAAAATGCAGCTTCCGGACAATATTCGCTTAGTGTGATGACGATAGTTGCCGTTACGCTACTGCCGTTTGTTCTTGGTTACCAAATTTGGAGCTACTATGTTTTCCGTAAGCGCGTTTCTAGTAAGGAGAAAATGACGTATTAATGGGAAAAGATTTAAGGAACTACAAAGGAATTAAAAAAATAATGGCGATTCTCGCAGTTTTCACGCTTGTTCAAGGTGCTGCGATTATCGTGATGGCGATAACTTTAGCTCGTGCGATTACTGACTTATTTCACGAGCACGCGTTTCAATCAGTCACAATACAAATAGGTCTCTTCGCGGGGGCCTATTTCTTGCGTCACTTTTTGAATGTATGGAAAAAACAAATCGTTTACCGTTATGCTGCGAAACTAGCGAAAACGATGCGGGAAGAGTTGCTTGATAGTTTGTTCGCACTTGGACCGCGTTTTGCTCGTGCGGAAGGAACTGGGAAAGTGGTCACGATGGTTATGGAAGGTGTGGCGGATTTCCGAAATTACTTGGAACTGTTTTTACCTAAAATGATGAATATGGCAATTATTCCAGCGATGATTTGGGTGTATATTGCTTTTCAAGACTGGACTTCTGCTTTTATTTTGATGATTACTTTGCCGATTTTAATTGTATTTATGATTATTCTAGGATTAGCCGCGAAAAAACAAGCAGATTCCCAATTTGAAACGTATCGCGTGCTCTCTAACCACTTTGTAGATTCGTTGAAGGGTTTGGAAACGTTGCGGTATTTGGGGCTTAGTCACGACCATGAAGGGAAAATTGCTTCGGTTAGTTCGCGTTATCGTAAAGCCACGATGAAAACGTTGCGTGTGGCATTTATGTCGTCATTCGCGCTAGATTTCTTTACGATGTTATCGATTGCGCTCGTTGCGCTGTTCCTAGGTCTTGGTCTCATTGACGGTAACATGAATTTGCCAATTGCGCTTAGTGTCCTAATCCTTGCGCCAGAATACTTTTTACCAGTTCGTGAAGTTGGCTCGGATTATCATGCTACACTTGATGGTCAAGAGGCTGGTCGCGTTATTCAAGGAATTATTGACCAAGCCAAAGCAGAAAAACCGGAAACGAATGCACTACCTTTAACAACTTTTGCTGAAAATACGGAGTTTTCGTTTGAAAATATTACTGTAAAGCATGATGTAGATGCTGCAGATTCGCTTCATGAAGCCAGTTTTACGGTAAAAGGATTTGAAAAAGTTGGGATTATTGGTGCGACGGGCGCTGGGAAATCTACCTTGATTGATGTTTTGAGTGGCTTTTTGACCCCGACTTCTGGAGGTTTTCGTTGGAATGGGGAAAGTGGTGCGTCGCTTGCTTCGAGTGATTGGCAAACCCAAGTCACTTATATTCCGCAACATCCATACCTTTTCCACGATACAATTGCTGGAAATATTCGCTTTTATCATCCTAACTCTACAGATGAGGAAATGAAAAAAGCAGCAGAATCTGCCGGTTTAAATAAGCTTGTAGCGGGACTGGAAGATGGTTATGAAACGCTTGTCGGAGAAGCTGGGCGGATGCTGAGTGGTGGGCAAGAACAGCGTGTCGCACTGGCTCGTGCATTCTTAACGGATCGTCCAATTGTGTTAATGGATGAGCCAACAGCCCACTTAGATATTGAAACGGAATATGAGTTAAAAAAACCAATGCTAGACTTATTTGAAAATCGACTTGTCTTTTTCGCGACGCATCGTTTGCACTGGATGCTCGAAATGGACCGAATTATTGTTTTAGATCACGGGGCTGTCGTTGAAACTGGAACGCACGAAGAATTACTTTCGCGTAAAGGTTTCTATTACAATTTAGTCAAAGCCCAATTGGAGGAAGTATGATGCGGAAAAGTAGCTGGATTATCCCATATATTAAAGAAAACCGCGGCTTGTTTTTACTTGTCATCTTCCTTGGAACACTAACTTTTGCCTCTGCTGGAGCACTTATGTTTACGTCTGGACATTTAATTTCGAAATCGTCCTTGATGCCGGAATCCATCATGGCGGTTTATATTTCGACAGTTGGTGTTCGTGCATTTGGTATTATGCGCTCCGTTTCACGCTATGTGGAACGCCTTTCGAGCCATTCGCTTGTCCTTAGAATTCTGGAAAAGATGCGCGTTCGACTGTATCGTTTACTTGAGCCGCAAGCGTTACTACTAAAATCACGTTATAAAACTGGCGATATTCTGGGCCTCCTCGCAGGTGACATTGAGCATTTACAAAATTTCTATTTAACTACAATGCTACCGGCAATTGTTAGCCTCGTGCTTTACGCGGGCGTCGTTATCGCGCTTGGAGCATTCTCGATTCCATTTGCTGCGCTCTTTGTACTCTTGATTGGCCTCCTTGTGCTCGTTCTTCCATGGGTATCACTTTTATATGCTCGTGGAAAGAATGCTTATCTAAAACAAGGGCGCAATAGTTTATATCAAAAATTTACCGATGCAGTGTTTGGTATTAGTGATTGGAAATTCAGTGGACGTGAAAAAACATTTATTTCTAACTACGAAAAAGACGAGGCAGACATGCTTCGAACAGAAAATAAACAGTTTCATTTTGTTAATTGGCGCGATTTCTTTAGTCAGTTAGTTGTTGGCTTTATGGTTATCGTGATGGTTTATTGGAGTACAGCAGAATCACGTGATGGAGCCTTTTCTGGAACGATGATTGCCGCTTTTGTTTTGGCAATTATGGCGCTAGCAGAAGCGTTTGTACCAGTTTCAAGTGCTATCAGTGACAAATCATTATACCAAGACTCGCTTGCTCGTTTAGACAAAATAGAAGATCCGACGCTACCAACTTTTGAAGAAGAAACGAAAGAAATAGAGCGAATCAACACAGAAAATGTTGTTTTAAAAGCAGAAAATCTAACTTTCGCGTACGATGAAAAGTCACCAGAAATCTTAAATGGTTTTGACTTCACATTGCAACAAGGTGAAAAAGTGGCGATTATCGGTCGAAGTGGAACAGGGAAATCAACTTTTCTTAAATTAGTTCAAGGAGCTTTACTGCCAACAGCTGGAAAAGTAACTATGAACGGCGTTGAAGTGGAGAATTTAAGACCGCAAATTCCTGAAATAACATCAATGTTAAATCAGAAAGCGCACCTTTTCAGTACGACCGTCTTAAACAACATCCGCCTTGGAAATCAAGATGCATCGGACGAAGAAGTATACGAAGCGGCGAAAAAAGTTCAGTTGCACGATTTTATAATGAGCATGCCAGATGGCTATCATACACAAATGAGTGAAATGGGTGAACGTTTTTCAGGTGGTGAGCGTGGTCGTATCGCTCTCGCTCGGATTCTACTACAAAACACACCAATCGTTATTTTAGACGAACCAACAGTTGGTCTGGACCCAATTACAGAACGCGATTTACTAGCGACTATCTTTGAAACGTTAGCAGATAAGTCACTCATATGGGTAACGCATCATTTAGTTGGTGCCGAAAAAATGGACCGCGTCTTGTTTTTAGAAGAGGGAAAAACGTTAATGGAAGGACCTCATGCTGAATTAATGGCAGAAGAACCACGCTATAAACGACTTTATCAACTAGATCGCCCGATTGAATTATAAAATTAAGCCTTGCTAAGTACAATCTTAGCAAGGTTTTTTTGTATCGCAGTTTTAATATTTGTAACAATATTGTAATTTAAAATTGACTTTCATCACATTTCTGCTTATTATTAAACTAAGCAAAATGAAAGGGGAATTTATTATGAAAAAATTCCACGGGCTAGTGCTTACTGCGTTAGTAACTTGTCTAATCATTCCATTCTCATTGGCAGCAAGCGCTGAAACAAATGAAAATGGTAACAATTCAACACCTACAGAAGAAAAAACAACAGATACTACTGAAAACATAATTACTGAAGAAAAGCCAGAACCAGCAGTACCGACAAAAGACACGACTGTAACAACATCGCAAAAAAGCAAAGTTCAAACAACGATAGATATTACCGATTCTCAAGAAGTTTACTCGTATGAACAAAATAGTAAGATTGATCTCAAAGATTTCACCGCAACATTAACTGATTACACCGATACAAAACTAACCAATTATCGCTTAGCAGCCAATTCTAAACTAAGTACTGCACAAACAGGTATCCAAGAAGTCACGCTCCTTGGAGATAGTGAAGACGGCAAAACAACAGCAGTCAAACTCAATTACTTAGTCAAAGAAAAAACGGCCCAACTGACTATTACAGATATGAATTTTGATTTAGAAACAAAAATTTTCACAGGTAAAACAAAACCATTCGCTAGTGTATATATGAGTTCTCCGGCAGATGAAAACTTTGGAGAAGGAACAACAACTGCGGATAAAGATGGTTATTTTTATGCAGAATGGGCGACAACACCAAAACAAATTACTGCATATGCTTTTGATGAATCGGGTAATTATAGTGAAGAAGTAACCTATCAAGTCCCAGCGAAAAAACAAAATGAAGCAGTCGTAACAGCTCCAGATAAAGTGAAGAAAATCGAAACAAAGAACGCGGTCAAAAGCGCAACAGCAAAACCTGCTGATGTTACAAAAGTTACAAAAGATGACAAAACAGATTTGCCAAGCACAGGTGACAAAGGTACAGAATGGATTTTCGTGGTAGCGGGTGTTATAGTTATTCTTGTGGCAGTGTTATTACTTAGGAAACGTAAAAAATAAACTAATTGCTATAGGGAATAACTCAAAAATAAGGAGCGAATAATGAAGAAGTTATTAAGCGGTTTAATTATTGTTTTAATGGTTAGCCTACTTGGTCACTCCTTTAATGCCGAAGCAGCATCCTACGAAAAAATCATTTATGACAAAGCAGTTAATCTAAAAGGGGTAGTAAATCAGTCAAAACGAAATGATGGTATTAATAGCAAGATGTACAAAACGAGTAGTAGTGTTAAGTACCTCGGTTCAGCTAAGAAATACGACAAGAAGACGTTGATTATTACGCGCGAAGGAAAAACAGCAAGAGCTAAATGGTATTATTGTAAGCTAGGAAATACTACAATCGGATGGATTGACTCGCGTGCCTTTACGAATGTCGGCAAACCAACAATTGCTGACACCGTTCCAGCTCTTTGGAACAGTAAAAAGGCAATCATCACCACAAAACCAAAGAATACTACCGCAACAACCTACTTTTTCCAAAAAAATAGTGCAGGAAATTGGTATGAAGTTCGTCATTTTACCAGTCATATTGGCAAATGGGGATTTGATCCAAAGTTCTCTGAAAAAAGTTCTGGAACTCCAGTTGGCGTTTATCGTACAGGCATTGCATTTGGGCAAAAGGGTAATCCTGGTACGAAGCTGACATTCAGAGCGATTACTAATAGAAGTTATTGGATTTCTAACTCTAACGACAAATCCTATAACACTTGGCAAGAACGCAATTCCTCTAGTTCTGCAGATGAAAAAATGAAGATTCCGCAGTACAAATACGGAATGGAAGTGAAATACAACGCTAAACGTGTAAAAGGTAAAGGATCGGCTGTGTTTTACCATGTTGATTCACCGAAATACAATTACACATTAGGTTGCGTCGCTCAAAGTGAAGCCAATACAAAAGAAGTGCTAAAATTCGCGGATAAAAATACACTTATTGTGTTAGGTGAAGAAAGCCGAATAAAAACTTTTTACGGTATAAATTAAGCTAGAGAATTTCTCTAGCTTTTTTGTTTGGCAAAAAAGCTAAGTAGCCTAGCCCCAAATTTTCTTCTATTTGACGTATAATAAAAAGAAACGAAAACGCGGGGTGAATTGTTTGACGAGTAAACCATACATAATGGGCGTAGACATTGGAACTTCAAGCACAAAGGCAGTACTTTTTAATCAACGAGGAGAAGTGATTTTCCGGCAGGCGACGCATTATGAACTAATAACGGATGAAACTGGGAAAGCGGAAGAGAGCCCCACGGAAATTTTCGAAGCAGTTTTATCATCTATTCAAGCTGTGATGAAAAATGTGAATAAAGAAGAATTAGCGGGGATTTCGTTTAGTTCTGCGATGCATAGTTTAATTATGGTTGGAAGTAATGGAGAGCTTTTGACTGAATGTATCACTTGGGCGGACGGACGAAGCAGTGAGACGCTTGAAAAAGTAAAAAGGGATAATTACTTATTCCAACTGTATGAGGCCACAGGAACGCCGATACACCCTATGAGCCCCTTTGCCAAAATTTGCTGGTTGAAGGAGGAAAAGCCTACTTTATTTAAACGCACAGAAAAATTTGTTGATATTAAATCCTATATTTTATACCGATTATTTGGTGTTTGGGTGATGGATGAATCGTTAGCATCGGGGACTGGACTATATAACATTATGGAGCACGACTGGGAATTTGAAGCAATGGAAATTGTCAAATTGACTCCTGATTTTTTGCCAAAAGTTGTACCAGAAACATATCAATTAACTGGCGTGAAAAAAGAATATGCTGAATTAATGGGAATCCCAGAAAATTTACCATTCATTGTAGGGGGGAGTGACGGGGCGCTAGCTAATATTGGTATTCAAGCGACCGGCCAAAATGATGTTACGATTACAGTAGGCACAAGTGGTGCAGTTCGCAAACTTACCAATCAATTCCAAATAGATTCTCGTGGTCGGACATTTTGCTACGGAGCTGGTGATGGCTACTTTATCGCAGGCGGCGCAGTGAATAATGGTGGAAAAGTAGTCGAGTGGGGTTTGCAACAATTTGGCTCTGAAGCTGAAATTAGTAGGCGTGATTTCGCAAGCTTTATTGCAAAAATAGAGGAAGTTCCTCCGGGCGCTGCGGGTCTTTTATTCCAGCCATATTTGTTAGGCGAGCGTGCACCATTTTGGACTAATGATATTCGAGGAGGTTTTGTTGGGCTGACGATTAATCATACAAAAGCCCATTTTATTCGTGCGATTTTGGAAGGTGTTGCTTTTAATCTTGCAGAAGTTTATGAGGCGGTTTCGGCTCCAGATGATATTATTTATGTCACAGGCGGGATTTCAGCGCATGATGCTTGGTGTAAACTTCTGGCGGATATTTTGAACCGAGAAATACGTGTTCCGCATACGATAGAAGGCTCAAGTTTAGGAGCAGCGATTATTGGTATGCGATCACTAGGGATTTTGAAGGATCTTAATCTAAAACATACACTGCCTATTAAAGCGGTATATCATCCAAGTGAGAACGTCCTTAAATACGCGGAATTACGTCTGATTTTTAAACAAGTAACCACACAGTTAATGTCGAGCTACAGCCAATTAAATAGTTGGCAAAAGAAGTTTGATATTAACAGCTAAATTTTGGATTTCATGATATAATCACTAAAAGAAAAGTGATGACGAGGGGGAGAAAACCATGAATAAAAAAATAGTATGGATAGCTTTAACATTAGTAGGTATTTGTGTAGTTGGTACGATTATCGCAGCAATCATGAGTGTTTACTTACGTTAAAAAATATTTCCGTGTTCCCGCTTGCACTTTTTAGATGAAAAAGGTACACTAGTAATTGAGCTCTTTTCAGAGTTTGCGCTAAATAATTTTTATTTGGCATTTAATTATTGGTAGCAAATTTGTCGTGCTAGACGGGGAGGTAGCGGCGCCCTGTAACCCGCAATCCGCTCTAGCGGGGTTGAATTCCTCATTTGAGGCATCGTAATTGTTTGGTCTGCCCTTGACAAGTGGTGTTGAAGGTTGGGTCTTGCGCAATGGGAACCTGTGAACCATGTCAGGTCCGGAAGGAAGCAGCATTAAGCAGTGCTTCTCATGTGCCGCGAGGTCGCCTGGCCCGAGCTAACTATCAGGGTAACGCAGATGATTGCATGTCGATGTGAGGTGCGCGACACTAATTTTAAATATATAAAAGACTATTTTGCTTAGCGCAGAGTAGTCTTTTTTCTACAAATCAGCCCTATCCTCAGAAAAATAATGTATAATGATTCATAAACTGGTACAATATAAAATAGTAAAGCAATTCATGACAAAGGATGAAAATAATGCAACAACTAAAATCAAAAAAGAAATGGCTGCCCGCTCTAATCGTCGCAGTTTTCGTAGGAATTATCGTAATCTTAGCAATTATGTTTGGCTTTTTTCAGCGCCAAGAAGTGTTTGATAAGTATGAAGTAGCTTACGAAATAGACGGCAAATTATATGAAGTCTTCCCAATTAGTGCGACAGATATTGGCGTAGATAAAAAATCCAAAGATAAAAATCTCTATTTCCGCGTGAATAGTTACTACAATATTGATTACTTATTCCGACTAGCTTATAAACAATATGAAATTAATGAACCATCTACCAATAAATATTACGCAGGTTTGATTGACTACAGCGTGGCCGATAATGCTTATGTTACACAAAAAGATGTGTATATCACAAACAATGAATCCTATGCAACATATGACTTTTTTGATAAGAATGGTAAGAAAATCTATACTTATAATCCTGAAGAAACATCAAATGATGATTACATTGTGCGTATCAAGCCGACAATTCTACAAGGATACGAAAAAAGTGATATCGGTAGCTATGATGACTATCTAAATATTACGGCACTTTTTAAAGATAAATTAGGCATGGACGTAAATGTCCGAATTGATGAGGATAAAGAAATGGTTATCTTCTCTATTAAATAAAAAAGAGCATCCCCGCGGATGCTCTTTTTTATTAATTATCATCTGTTTTCTTTTCAACATCTTGCTTTTTTTGTTCACTCGCATTTTTTGGTTCTTTTATATCATCAGGAAACACAATCGAAAAATGCTCTTTTTTCACAACTTTACTATTTTTCGACTCTTCCGGCATATCTCGTTTGACTGCCATATTTATCACCTCGAATTGTTGGTATTACTTAGCTTATGCTCATTATAACACAGAAAGAAGAATGGATAAATTAGTAAACTGTGTAATGTTAACGCTTACTTACACAGTTTTTTTCTGTATGTGTGTAATACAAGTTTAAAGGCAAGAAAGACAAGGCTTTCAAGAGATTAAAGGATGTTTTTTCCAAATTTAGTACTTGGCACGGAAATTGCAATAGATTAAGGTGAATCTAAATGTAAGCCTTATCATGAAGCGGAGAGGAGGGCTCCCAAAATTTCACGAGGTCATGCAAAGATTCCATCTGGTTTGTTTTAGTAATGGGGATTACTAGGACAAAGTAAACAGATATAGCTGATAAACTTAAAGGGAGTTTATACATAGAAATTATATTTTGTTTAAAAGATGAGTGTTAAATAAAAAGGTTTACGGGAGGATAAAATATGAATGGATTAACAGCATTTTTGGAAAAGTATTTTGTGCCAGTAGCAGCGAAAATTGGTTCACAAAAACATCTAGTTGCATTACGTGATGCTTTTATTTCAACAATGCCAATCACTATGGCTGGGTCAATTGCAGTACTTTTAAATGCGTTTTTTAGGGATTTTCCAACTGACTGGGGATGGACAGGATTTGTGGAAGCGATGCAACCACTTATCGGGATTAATGGATATGTATACAATGGGACATTAGCAATTGTTTCAATTATTTTTGCCTTTTCACTAGGGTATAATTTATCAAAAGCATATGAAGTGGATCGATTAGCTGGGGGGCTAGTTTCTCTTGCTGCTTTTGTTATGAACTTAACTGTTACTGTAAGCTTAGATGCAGTAAAAGCTGCGATTGCGGCTTCTAATGCAAATTTCGATGTAGCTACTTTACCAAAAGAATTTGCTGGAATTTACGGATTCTTTAGCCTAAGCCAAGTAAATGGTACCGGCTTGTTTACCGCAATGATTTTCGGTTTTATATCAACTATTATTTATGCGAAATTAATGCGCAGAAATATTATTATCAAAATGCCAGATTCTGTTCCACCGGCTGTAAGTAAAGCTTTCGCGGCGATTATTCCTGCGTTAGTTGCACTTTATGTTGTTGGTATTATTGACTGGGCATTCTTCAAAATCACAAATATGGACGTTATTACTTGGATTTCCAAAACAATTCAAGAGCCGTTATTATCACTTTCGCAAGGGTACGGAGCTGTTTTACTAGTTACTTTCTTAGTACAACTACTATGGTTCTTCGGGATTCATGGTCCGAACGTACTTGCTCCGGTTCTAGAATCACTTTGGGGTACAGCACAACTACAAAACATTAGTGCGGCACAAGAAGGCGCTAAATTACCATTCGAATGGGTACGTGGTTCTTTCGATGCGTATGTATGGATGGGTGGATCAGGCGGTACGCTTGTACTGATTATCGCATTACTAATGTTCTCGAAACGAGCGGATGCACGAACAGTTGCGAAATTGTCTCTTGCACCAGGTATATTTAATATTAACGAACCAATCATGTTTGGTTTACCGATCGTATTAAATACAATTTACTTAATACCATTCCTTATCGCGCCAATGGTAATGGTAACAATCGCTTACTTTGCAACAACACTTGGCATTGTCGGCCCAGTTAAAATTGCAGTAGTTTGGGTAATGCCGCCACTTCTGAATTCCTTCTTAGCAACCGGGGGAGATTGGATGGCACCAGTAATTTCACTCATAAATATGGTCGTCGCGTTCTTGATTTGGGTACCATTTGTTATTACCGCAAATCGCGTTGGTGTACCAGAAGAAGAGATGAAAGCTTAGAAAATAATAAGTTTCTGGCTAGGTGCAGCTAAATTGTGCCTAGCCAGTATATCATGTAGGAATTCCTGCACCATTTTTATTCATTGCAAGAAGCGAAAGATAACGTTAAACTATAGAAAAGGAGGTTTTTTTAAATGATTATTCTTAATTGTCCAATGAAGCGAGATTACATTACTGAATTACTTGAAACATATGATAAAGACGGTGTAACTTTTAAAAAAATAGACGAAAAAGGTATGAAACTTACTTTTGAAACAAATATTGAAGACGAAGAAAAGGCAGCAAAAATCGCCAAAGAAACTATAAAAGCAACTGAAATAGGTTCTGTACTCTATTTCCAAGTTAGCGTGGGTTGAAAATGAAAATTGTTAATGCACTATTTCTTATTAGTATAGGTCTTATTATTATTATGTTTAGTCCCTCTTATGGAAAAGATGGGATGGCTAGTGTACCTCTTCTAGTTACAGGACTTGCGGTTGTTTTAATCGGCTGTGTTTTCATCGTGCTAAAAATCCGTAAAGATAAGAAAGAAAAGAATTAGAAGGAGTCGATTAAAAAGTGAATGTCACACAGAAATTATATATATCCCAAAAAGAATGCTTTGATACACTAGTTAGCTCAGCAATCTATGATGTAAAAAATGCCACTGGTAAGACGCTTCAAGTACGAAAGTTAGAAGGATATAAATATCAACGTACGATGTCTAATGGCGCACTTGCTACAACAAAAATTGTTAAAGTGCAACCTAACGAACTTTATCAATTCGAAACGAGCAGCCGTGTGAACACTCATACGACGACGTATACGATAAAATCCACTAGCGAAACTACATGCGAAGTGACCTATAACGAATTAATCGAAACGGAAAAAGCGTTAAATAAAATGAATAATATTATTGTTGGTTTTATGTTTGGCTTCTTCCGTAAAAAACGTGTAAAAAACTTGCTGAAATCGATTGAGCTTTCGGTTATTAATGAGAGTAAGCAGAAGCAGGAGAAATTGGCTGCTAAAAGTGAACAGTAAGAGTTTGGAATCGGGCTTTTTCGGGGGTCTGGTTCTTTTTTTGGGGTTTGATTTTTGATTTTTGGTGGTGGTGGTTTTTGAAGCTAGCCCGGCTCAGGACGTTTTGAAACTTCTGGTAAGGATTAAATCATCGCTTTGCTCAGATTTATATTGAAGAAGTAGATCAAAACAAACAACGTTTTGAAACTTCTTCAACAATACGTTATAATAAAACTACTAAAATGGTTTTAGGTGAAGGAGAGTGGCAGATGGCGTATCAGGCTTTGTATCGGGTTTTTCGGCCGCAGTCGTTTCAGGATGTTGTTGGACAGGAACATGTGACGAAAACGCTTAAAAATGCCATTGTGCAAAATAAAACTTCGCACGCTTATTTATTTTCTGGGCCTCGGGGGACGGGGAAGACTAGTGCGGCGAAAATTTTTGCGAAGGCGATTAACTGTGAACACGGCCATGACGGGGAGCCTTGCAATGAATGTGAGATTTGTAAAGGTACGACGGACGGTTCTATACCAGATGTTCTTGAAATCGATGCTGCCAGTAATAACGGGGTTGAAGAAATTCGAGATATCCGGGAAAAAGTAAAATATGCGCCAACTGTGGCGAAATATAAAGTATATATTATCGATGAAGTGCATATGTTGTCGACGGGAGCGTTTAATGCGCTACTAAAAACGCTGGAAGAACCGCCGAAACATGTCATTTTTATTTTGGCAACAACAGAACCGCATAAGTTACCGCTAACGATTATTTCGAGAGTACAACGGTTTGATTTTAAACGAATCACGACACAAGATATTATTGGTCGTTTGAAATTTATTTTGGAAGAAGAAAAAATCCCTTATGATGAAAAAGCGTTGATGATTGTTGCGCGTGCGGCTGAAGGTGGAATGCGTGATGCGCTTAGTTTGCTCGATCAAGTTATATCTTACGGGTCAGAAGAAGTTACAGTGGAAGACGCGCTAGAAATAACAGGTTCGGTTGCTCAAAATCTCCTTACAAAACTAGTAAGTGCAGCGTTTGACGGCGATGCAGCAGAAGCGATTTCAACGCTGACAGCACTGCTAGCAGAAGGGAAAGACCCGGTTCGCTTAGTGGAAGATTTACTCGTATTCTTTAGAGATGTGCTGCTGTATCAAAAAGCGCCGAATCTGGAAGAAACACTGGAACGAGCTTTGATTGATGATGATTTTGTTGCTTTGGCAAAACGAGCAGATTCACTTAAAGTGTATGAGTTCGTGAAAATTTTAAATACAGCTCAGCAACAAATGCGTTTCTCGAATCATCCGGGTATTTATGTGGAAGTGGCGCTTGTTCAGTTAACTCAGGCGAGTCAATCAGTTGCAGGTGGCGGGAATGTGCCAGCAGATGCAGCTTCTGGAAGCGACCTCTCTGACTTAAAACGTCAAATGGAGCAAATGCATCAAGAGATACAAACGCTGAAAAATCAAATTGCCAGCGGGGCTGGAGCAGCGCCAGCCGATAAACCAACCCAAAATCGCGGTGGTTCTAAAAAAGCAATCAACAACGGCAAGCAATTTAAAGCGCCTATTGGTAAAATCAACCATGTGCTAGGTGAGGCTAAGAAAGAGAATTTACAGTTAATCCGTGGTTGTTGGGGCGAGTTATTATCAATGTTGATGGCATCTCAAGCAGCACTTTTAAATGACGCAGAACCTGTGGCTGCATCTCAGGACACTTTTGTGTTAAAATTTAAGCATGAGATTCACTGTCAAATGGCGATGGATAATCCGAACTTTGTTGAAACCATCACATCGAGTATTGCCCGACTGACTCAAGTAAATTATACTTTTATTGGTATCCCAGAAGATCAATGGGCTGACGTAAGAGAGAATTTCCTGCATAGTCATGGTAGCGACGGCGATGCGGAGGACGGCGCAAATCCAGAAGCTAAAAAACCAGCGGAAGATCCTTTTGTTGCAGAAGCCGCAAAACTCGTTGGTGAAGATTTGCTTGAAATTAAAGATTAAAAAACAATAGAAGAAAGAGGAGATTATTCATGCGTGGAATGGGAAATATGCAAGGTATGATGAAACAAATGCAAAAAATGCAAAAGGAAATGGCGAAAGCTCAAGCTGATTTAGAAGCTCAAGAGTTCACTGGAACTGCTGGTGGTGGAATGGTTACAGTAAAAGCTACTGGTAAACGCGTCATTACTGATGTTGTTATAAACGAAGAAGTAGTTGATCCAGAAGACATCGAAATGCTACAAGATTTAGTACTTGCAGCAACAAATGATGTATTAAAACAAATTGAAGATACAACTTCACAAACAATGGGTAAATTCACACAAGGATTAAATATTCCTGGAATGTAATATTGTTTGGTTTGAGACTCTTGGCTTATTTACAAGAGTCTCAACTATTTTTCAATAGAATGTTCCACGTGAAACATTTGTATTTTGAAGGTGAGAGGAAGACGAATTATGCATTATCCTGAGCCGATAACGAAATTAATAGATAGTTTTATGAAATTACCAGGAATTGGACCAAAATCGGCAGCTCGACTAGCTTTTTATGTGTTAGATATGAAAGAAGACGATGTGCTAGATTTTGCAAAAGCCCTTGTTGATGCGAAGCGAAACCTAAGCTTTTGTTCCGTTTGTGGTCACATTACAGATAAGGATCCATGTTATATTTGCGCTGATACGTCACGCGATCGAAGTGTTATCTGTGTAGTACAAGAATCCAAAGATGTCATTGCAATGGAAAAAATGCGTGATTTTCATGGCTTATACCATGTACTTCATGGAACAATTTCGCCAATGGATGGAATTGGACCAGAAGATATTAACATTCCTGATTTGCTGAAACGTTTGCAAGATGACACGATTGAAGAAGTTATTTTAGCAACCAACCCTAATGTTGAAGGAGAAGCCACGGCGATGTATATTTCGCGCTTATTAAAACCTTCAGGCATAAAAGTAACTAGAATAGCGCATGGCCTTCCAGTTGGCGGAGACTTGGAATATGCGGATGAAGTGACGCTCTCAAAAGCAATGGAAGGACGAAGAGAAGTATAATCAGAGGTGATAAAATGGAATCCAGAAGCAATAAGTTTGGTCGGAAGAAAAACAAGAAGATTGGTAAACTACACAAATCCTATGATGCTTATCTGATGGAATTGATTGAAGTCACGCAAGAAAAGTGGCACAAACAAAAAGTTCTAATGCGTAAAAGTTTTGAATATGATCCTAATTTAGAATATGAGGAAAAGAAAGCAGAAGCTCGCTATTTTTACCTTTTCAAAGAAGCACGTACAAGACAATTAAAAAACAAATAAAAAAATCTACTAAGCCAAATTGGTTTAGTAGATTTTTATTTTAGGCTAAATTTCTGATCTTACATACATTACGTCTGGTGCGTGGCTCACACGTTCACCAGTATTTAAACGCTCGACTTGGCGCATATCTGCTTCTGACAATTCAAAATCATAAATAGCTGCATTTTCTCTAATTCTTGAAGGTGTTTCTGATTTTGGAATAATGGAGATATTATTTTGTAAATGCCAACGAAGGACGATTTGAGCAGGTGATTTTCCGTGTTTTTTCGCTAGGTCAATAAGGATTTGCTCTTGTAAAACGCCACCTCGGCCAAGTGGGCTCCAAGCTTGGTGAACGATATGTAGCTCTTCTAAATAGCGGTGTAAAAGATGATTCGGAAAGTGCGGATGCGTTTCGAGTTGATCTACTACTGGAAGCACATTGGCACTTGTACGCAGGCGGTCCAGATGATGCGCTTCAAAGTTACTTACACCAATTGCGCGAACAAGTCCCTCGTCATATAATTTTTCCACAGCGCGCCAAGTGTCAAAAAAAGTATCTTGTTTTGGCCAATGGACTAAATATAAATCAATTTTGTCCAATTGTAGTTTTTTCTGCGATTTTTCAAAAGCCCGAAGCGTTTCATCGTAACCTTGCTCTGTATTCCACATCTTTGTTGTTACGAAAAATTCATCTCTTTTCAAGCCACTTGACGCAAAAAAGTCTCCAAGCTCTTTTTCATTATGGTAAAATGAAGCCGTATCAAACAAGCGATACCCGACATCCACCGCGGTTTCCAGCGCAGTACGCATACGCGCTTCATCCGTTAGCTTGTAGACCCCAAAACCATGTCTAGGCATTTCAATTCCATTGTTCAGTCTGTATGTATCCGAGAAAGAAAGTATCATTTCATTTACCTCCTACTTTAGTTTATTAACTTAAGCATACCAGAAAATGGAGAATTTCTGTAGAATGAAGGATAGAAATGCGATTTTTTTATAAATTCCAAAAGGACGTGAGTGAATGAGACAACCTTTTCAAGTTTTAGTTATACCGTTTATTAAAACGGAAGCAAATTATCAGTTTGGTGTTTTACATAGAACGGATGCAGATGTTTGGCAGTTTGTAGCTGGTGGAGGAGAAGATGAAGAGGCTATTTCAGAGACTGCTAAACGTGAAAGTATAGAAGAGTTGAATTTGGATGTCGATGTTAAAATGTATAGCTTGGATTCACATGCATCCATCCCTAATTTTCATTTCTCATTTAACAAACCATATGTTGTTCCAGAATATTGTTTTGCCATTGATTTAACGAGTTGTTCATATCAGGTTACATTATCTTTAGAGCATAGCGAGTTGCGCTGGGTTTCTTATGAGTCTGCTATTCAGTTATTGGAGTGGGATAGTAATAAAACGGCGCTTTATGAGCTAAATGAACGGTTGAAAAACAATGATATGAAGGCAATGTAAAAAAGGCTGAAACTCAGCCTTTTTTCTTAACTTGGGATTAAACTGTTTAGCACGTGCGCAATGCCGTCTTCATTATTGGATAATGTAACAGAGCTTGCTGCGGCTTTTAATTCAGGGACGGCATTTTGCATAGCGATTCCTGTTCCTGCATATTCGACCATGGTAATATCATTATGTCCATCTCCGAATGCGATAACATTTTCAGCGTGAATGCCCATCGGTGTTAAAACGGTATCAAGTGCTTTGGCTTTATCAATGCCCTGAGCTGTGAATTCAAAGTAAAAATCAGCTGTGAAGACACAATTAAGTGTATCTTTGAAAGGGGCCATCATTGCTTGATAATTTTCTTGCATATAGGCCGGGTCGCCAGCTGTGAGAATTTTATTTAGACGATAATCTAAAAATGCGGCTAAATCATCTTTTTCACAGAGTTTGAAATTCCCACCGCGAGATTCGTACTGAACGATATTTATTACTTCGCCGCGGTAAGGTACGTAGCAGTCATATACATCATTCGTGTACATATAATCCTCTTTATCAATCATTACTTTCACTTCAAATTGTTTCATGTGTTCTAAAACGGCTTTTCCTTCTTCAACAGTAAGTGCTTGGTTGAATAACTCTTCACTTGTCGCGCAATCAACTACTTTAGCGCCATTGTATGAAACGAGCAAACCGTGATGCTTTTCCATTTCTAATTGTTCCGCATATACGTGCATTCCTGTGGTTGGTCTACCAGATGCGAGAATAAGTTTAACACCATTCTCTTGCGCGGTGATGAGTGCTTTTTTTGTTTCTGGTGAGATTTTTTTGTCGTCGTTCAATAAAGTGCCATCAATATCTAAAATAATCGCTTGGGTTGTCATGTAAGTTTAGCTCCTTTTTTTCTTTATTGTATCACTAGAAATTAAGAAAAAATCAGATGTGGCGCATATTGAGAGCTTTTTTTCAATTTGAAAGGAAAATGGCTGTGTTTTTGAAAAATCATTCCAATTCGGTGTTCATTTTTTGGTAATTAGTCGTTTTGTATTGAATGTTTTTTTCGTAATTTTGATTAAAATAAATGGAATAAAGCGTATCGAAAATGCTTAGTAAAGATTGGCGTGTTGAGAACGAAGAGACTTTGTTGTAATGGTTCTCAGCGGATGCCATGTAGATTTTGTGTGTGGCAAATTCGACTAAAGGATTGTCTTGCATAGATGTAATTAAAATAATATCGACATTGTTTTCGGACAAGATTTTGACGACTCTTTGAAGCGTCCGACTCCGACCGCCGTAAGAGACGACGATGGCAATATGATTTTCATCGCTGTTGGCGGCCGATAAGCTTTGGATATAATCTTCTTCAGGAACATTGACTAAAACACCGATTTCCTGCATTTGGAATTTGAAGTTTTGAGCAAAAAATAAATTGGCGGAAGCCGCATAAACATCAATGGTTTTCGCTTGAATTAATTTTTCACCAATTTTGACAAGTTCTTCTGGATCGGCGTTGTTTAATGTTTCATCAATGGTTCCTTTGTATATTTGGTTTAGGTTGGTCATTATTTGGTAGGGTGTATCGGATTCCAAAATAGGATAATCGTAATTTAAATCTTTTTCTTCATTTGTTTCACGGAGACTCGAGGCAATTTCGATTTTCAGTTCACCGATTCCGTTTAGTCCTAGTTTGTTAATTAAACGGTAGATAGTTGCAGCGGAGACAAAGGCAGCAGTAGCTAATTCTTTTGGTTTGCACTGTAATGTTTTTTTCGGGTTCGCTAAAATATAATTCGCAAGTTCTTTTTCACTATTGGTTAAATTGGTTAGTTCGCGTATTTTAATTAAAATATTCATCGTTTCAAATCCTAACTTTTTAGAATGGGAATTTGTTTTAAATAATTATACCATTAAATAAAAAAGTCCCTCTAGACAAATTGCATCTAAAGGGATTTTTTTCAGTTATTTAATTTCAATTGTTTTAAGATTTGCTGCGATGACTTCTGGTTTTTCATCCATTTGAACTTGAGCAGCAGTAGCGTAAGCACCTTCTAAAATTGGTGCATTAAAGAGAATAATTTCTTTTTCGCTGATTTCTTCTACTGTTTCTATATTCATTTTGGCGCTTCCGAGGTCGTAGAAAGTGTAGACTTTATTAGCTTCGTTACTTTCAATCGCTTCATTTACGGCATCAAAACTTGTGCCAATGCGACCGTCTTCTGTTCCACCGGCATGCGTGATAGAGACGTCTGGGGCAATTTCTTTAATAATATCATGGACGCCTTTTGCCACATCTTTGGAATGAGAAATGATAACAACGCCATAAGGTTTAGCCATGGGTTAGCTCACCTCCGTTTGAAGCATTGCGTGAAATAGCAGGGCAGAAGAGTAAGCGCCAGGGTCAAGGTGACCAATTGACCGCTCACCAAGATAACTCGCGCGACCTTTAGTAGCTTTTAAATCTTTTGTTTTTTGTAAAGCGGCATCAACAACATCATCTGTTAAATCTTCCTGATGAAGCGCATTTACAACCGGTTCCCAAACATCAATCATTGTTTTCTCGCCAGCATGGGATTTACCGCGTTTTTCAATCCCTTCAAGTCCTGCTTCAAGCACTTTGGTTAAGCCTTCCGCGTCAATTGTTTCTGAATCTACCGCTTTACTCATGTTTAAAAAGGCTGTTCCATAAAGTGGTCCAGATGCGCCGCCGACCTTGCTGACCATCGTCATCCCAGCGGTTTTAAATACATCTTTTAAATCAGCGGGTTCTTTTTCTGTGAAAGCTTTTTTGAGTTCGCCGAGTCCGCGAGCCATATTGATACCGTGGTCTCCGTCGCCAATCGCTTGGTCGAGATCACTTAATAATTGTTTGTTTTCTTGTACGCGTTCGCCGAAGTCATTTAACCAGCGTAACGCCCAATCTTTATCATAAGTCATGATTCATTCCTCCAAATTTTATTACCATGCAATTGTGTCCACTGGGAGTTTCAACATATCAACCCATTTTTCGTCCTCTAATTTCAAAATGGTTAAGGATAAACCAGCCATTTCAAGAGAAGTCATATAATCTCCAACGAGTGTTTTTTCAACTTGAACGCCGGCATTTTTTAGAAGTTCATGGACATCATTTGCGAAAACATATTGTTCCATAAGTGGTGTTGCGCCCATGCCGTTCACGAGCACAACCACTTTATCTCCAGGTAGGAGTTTACTTTCATTGCTAATCCGTTCGTACAGTTGCTTCGCTAAACTTGCAGATGGCATGATTTTTTCACGCGTAAAGCCAGGTTCACCGTGGATACCAATGCCAAGTTCGATTTCGTCGTCACCAAGCTCAAAGCCAGGATGTCCAACCTCAGGAACAGTACATGGAGTAAGTGCGACACCAAGCGTTTTAACCGAAGCAATTACTTTTTCACCAAGGGCTTTCAGTTCATCAAGAGATGCGCCTGCTTCTGCGGCTGCCCCGATAATTTTATGCACGAGAACAGTCCCGGCTACACCGCGGCGTCCCGTTGTAAAAGTACTATCCTCAACAGCAATATCATCATCTACTACAATTTGTTCTACTTTAATATCATCGGCATCTGCTAAATCTGCCGCCATTTCAAAATTCATTACGTCACCAGTATAATTTTTTACGATTAAAAGTACACCAGCGCCTTGATCTGCGGCTTTTATACCTTCATAAATTTGGTCGGGAGTTGGGGAAGTGAAAACATCGCCACATACAGCCGCAGAGAGCATTCCGCGACCAACATAACCAGCATGAGCCGGCTCGTGACCAGAACCTCCACCGCTTACAAGTCCGACTTTTCCTGGACGTTTATCATTTCTTGCAATGACGCGAGTTCCTTCGACACGGTGAACAACATCAGCATGCGATTTCACTAAACCTTCCACCATCTGTTCTACTACTTGATCAGTACCGTTAAGAATCTTCTTCATCTGACAAAAAACCTCCTTTAAAATTGTCCTCTTACCTCAATTTCCCTTTACTAGAAAGTCAAAACGTAGTTGCTGTCTTTATTATACAACTTATAAAATGAAAACGCTTTAAAACTGCAAGAATGTGTCATAAACCCAGCAAAATGGTACAATGAAGGAGAGAATTTGAAAAGGGGAATTGTTATGAGGAATCAATCTAAAATGCCTTTAGTGGAACGGTTAGATGCTCATGCTAAGTCTTGCCCAATATCACTCCATGTTCCTGGACACAAAAGTGGAGCCATTTATCCAGATGCATGGCAAAAATTTTTGAAATGGGACGTAACAGAAATCACTGGAATGGATGATTTGCACCACCCGGAAGATGTGATTTTGGAAGCAGAAGAGTTACTTGCAGAATGTTATGGAAGCAAAAAAAGCTACTTTTTAGTTAACGGAACAAGCGGAGGAAGCTTGGCGGTTATTATGGCGACGTTGAAGCACGGGGAGAAAGTTTTAGTGCCAAGAGATGCGCATAAATCAATCTTGCATGGAATCGAACTGGCAGGCGGAGAACCGATTTTCTTAACCCCAGCGACAAACAAAGAAGTTGGCGTCGCGAGTGGCGTGACAACCGAACTTCTCGAAGAAACATTACATAATCACCCAGATATAAAACTATGTATTTTCACTTATCCGAGCTATTATGGAACGACTTTTAACTTGCAAAAATGTATTCGCATTGCGCATGATTTTGGTGCGGTTGTGTTTGTTGATGAAGCGCACGGAGCCCACTTTTTAACAAGTTCTGAATTTCCGAAAAGTGCAGTGGAGCTTGGTGCGGATGTGGTTGTTCAGTCGGCGCATAAGACGTTGCCGGCGCTAACGATGGGTTCCTATTTACATGTGGTGAATGATTTACCGATTTTTGAAAAACTACCTTATTACCTGCAAGTATTCCAAACGAGCAGCCCATCTTATTTAATTATGGCGTCACTTGATGCGGCGAGGAAATATGCGGCAACTTACACAGCGGCGGACGTCGAAGCTTTTTGGAAAATGCGTGCCAGATGGATTAAATGGCTGACGAAGAATAAATTTGACGTTATTTTGCCAGATGATCCGCTTAAAATCATCGTGCGCAAAACAGGCTACACGGGCTACGAACTGCAAGCAATTTTTGAAGAAAGTTCTTATTTCCCAGAGCTTGCCGATGAGTCACAGGTATTACTGATTTTACCATTAATTAAAAAAGGGATTGATTTCACGCCGATTAGCCGGATTCATTCTCCGGTGAAAAAAGAAATCGCGAAAGAACCATATGAAATGTCAGCGCCTTTTGCGTCAGGTCTTGCGCTAACTTACGAAGAAATGCACGCACGCGCGACCGAATTCGTATTACTAGATGAAGCTACGACACGCGTTTCGGCTGAAACAATCTCGCTCTATCCGCCGGGAATTCCAGCAATCATCCGCGGAGAAAGCATCACAGAAAAGCATATCCGCGAACTAAAAAACATTCGCACACGCCACTACCAAGGCGGCGAAAAACTAGCCGAGAATTACATCCGTGTATTCCGCTAATTTATGCTATAATCAAACAGAAAGCGACGCGAAAGGGAAAGGAAATTACTAAATGAAAGCAATTTTTATTACACTCGAAGGCCCAGATGGCTCTGGTAAAACAACAGTAGGAACACTACTTAATCAAAAAATGACGGAAGCTGGCATTGATTTTATTAAAACGCGCGAACCAGGTGGCAGCCCGATTTCAGAAAAAGTAAGAAATATCGTGCTCGGAATTGGCAATGAAGAAATGGACCCAAAAACAGAAGTACTACTTATTGCGGGAGCGCGCCGTCAACATGTCGTTGAAACAATCCGTCCAGCTCTAGCGGCAGGGAAAACAGTACTGTGTGACCGTTTCATGGATAGCTCTCTTGCGTATCAAGGTGCCGGACGTGACATGAATATGGAACAAGTTTTACAAGTGAATTTATATGCGATTGAGGATACATTGCCTGACCGGACGTACTATCTCGATGTGCCTGCCGAAGTCGGTTTAGCTAGAATCGCCGCTAATAAGGGCCGTGAAGTCAATCGCTTGGATAAAGAAGATATTACCTACCACGAAAAAGTCCAAGCTGGCTACGAAAAAGTCATCAACATGTTCCCGGAACGTTTTATGCGAGTGGACGCTACAAAGACACCAGAAGAAATCACAGAAACTATTTTAGCGGACATTTTACGACAATTAGCCTAACATCTAGTGGGACTTCAACACCTTGCCACAAGTGCATATCGCTCTTTAAAATGGCGTTTGTTTGCTATAATAGAAAAAAAGATAGATTTTTAGGAAGGGTTGATTTCTTTGAAACTGATATTTGCAATCGTCCAAGACCAAGATAGCAACCGTTTGTCTGACGCACTTACAAAAGGCAATTTCGGTGCGACCAAGTTAGCTACAACTGGTGGATTTTTAAAAGCAGGCAACACCACATTTATCATCGGTACAGAAGATGAACGTGTAGAAGATGCCCTAGCGATAATCAAGGAAAACTGTAAAGCACGCGAACAAATGATGACACCATCCGCTTCCTTAGGTGTGACGGTAGATACGTATGTGCCTTACCCAATCGAAGTACAAGTTGGCGGCGCAACCGTGTTTGTAATGCCGGTGGAAAGTTTCCATCATTTTTAAAACAGAGAAAAAGCAGGTATGCGATAAGGGCTACCTGCTTTTTTTATCTATAATGGGAATTAGATGCTTTAAACTATCAATGCGAGATAAATGAATTATAACCAATAGACTCTGCTATTCAGATTGTCATTAGAATCTGTTTAATTTAATAAAAAAACCGCAGACAAAGCAATTTCTCGCTTTATCCGCAGTTTCTGACCTATCTCGCTCATGAGGTAGGCTTTTTACATTCACTTAATCGTCAATTTCTGTCCAACATGAATCATGTTGCTTGTTAACTTGTTCCAAGCTTTAATATTATCTACAGTTGTTTTATATTGTCTAGAAATGGCCCATAAAGAGTCGCCTTTTTTGACGGTGTATGTTTTTACTGTGGAATTACTTGGTTTATTTGTGCTTGGTTTTGCGGTATTTGTGTTTGTAGTAGTTCCGGCGCTAACTTTAAGTTTTTGTCCTGGGTAAATGAAATCGGATTTTAAGTTGTTCCAGGATTTTAGGTTAGCAATAGTTACTTTGTGGTTGTTAGCGATTCTCCAAAGTGAGTCACCTTTTGCTACCGTATAAACTTTAGCGTTCGTGTTCGTATTTGTGCTTGGTTTGGATGTATTCGTGTTTGTGCTCGGTTTAGAAGTATTTGTGTTAGAAGTAGAACCGGCACTTACTTTAAGTTTTTGACCTGGATAAATGAAATCGGATTTCAGATTGTTCCAGGATTTTAGGTTAGCAATAGTTACTTTATGGTTGTTAGCGATTCTCCAAAGCGAGTCACCTTTTACAACTGTGTATACTTTAGCGTTTGTGCTAGTGCCTGTACTTGGTTTGGATGTACTTGTTCCTGTGCTCGGTTTCGATGTATTCGTATCCGATGTAGTGGAACCAGCACTTACTTTAAGTTTTTGCCCTGGGTAAATGAAATCAGATTTAAGATTATTCCAAGCTTTTAGGTTCGCGACGGTTACTTTATGGTTATTAGCGATTCTCCAAAGTGAGTCCCCTTTTACAACTGTGTAAATTTTTGCATTGGAGGTGTTTCCGGTGTTGCTAGAATTTCCAGTGTTACCAGTACTTCCGGAGTTTCCGCCAGTTGTTTTGCCACTGTCATATTGGGTTAAATTATATCGGCTAATCAAGTCATTTAATTTCGTTGCATAGGCTGTGTCTGTTGCGTACGTTCCAGTTAAGGCTTTCGTTGCGTCTTTGTAGGAAGTAGTGTTGCTTTTCCAAACTTTGGAGTAGTAATTTGGGTTCCAGCTTGGGCCATTTCGAATGACTTGTGCGTAATCTTCTAAGGATTGGTGATAAGACGGATATTTTCTAAATTTAGCTGTGATTGTGTAGTAGTTTCCTTTACCATCATCTTCTAGTGTTTGTTTTGTATAAGACTGGCCGTTGTAAGCTCCTTTGATTCCAAAAAGGTTATAGTTTGGAGCAGAGCCTAATTCGCTCGTTCCATAGGCGCTTTCTAAAATGGCTTGGGCGATCATGACAGATGCGTACAGGTCATTTTCTGCTGCAATTTGGGAAGAAGAGGCTTGGATTGTTTGGATAAAGCTTTGAACAGTTGCTCCCGAACGGAGTGCTGATTTTTGTAATAGGTTGTATGTAGCTGGTGTAGAAGAGCTTGTTGCATTGTCAGGATTGCTAACTGTTGCGGGTTCAGCTGGAGCTTTTTCTACTTGCTTCGCTGCAGCTTGATTTTCTTCTGCTGTCTTTGTTTGTTCTTTTGTTTCAGTTTGCTTAGCTTCAACGGTTGGTTCTGTTGTGTTTTCAGGAGTGGCCGTTGCTGGTGTTTCTTTAGTTGTGTTAGCTTCAGCGCTTTTAGATGCTTCGTCAGCAGGCGCTGTTTCGTCTGCGCTAACGATTACTTCGATGCCGGGAACAGTGATAGAGGTTGCGATGGCAGTAACCCCAGCAATCGTTGCACCAGTTTTGAATTTTTTACTTTTTTTGTTTTTCTTTTCTTCTTGTAAGGCTTCAAGAATACGTTCTTTTCTCGTCTTTTGCATGGTAAGTCACTTCCGATTCTTTAAATATTCTACATCCATTATTACATACTTCACATTACTTATGATTGATATCGACAAATTGTAATTAAATTGTCAAAAAGGCTCGTCTTTGTTATACTGAATATAAGCAAGTGCTTACTTAGTTGAACGGGGGTAAAATAATGATTACAAACGAATCCATCATGGATGCAACGCTTTGTATGATGGCGAAACACGGCATCAAAGGCTCCACAACAAGACAATTAGCAGAAGCCGCTGGAATAAATGAAGCTACGATTTTTAAAAAATTTAAGAGTAAAGACAATCTTATTCATATGACGCTGGAAGTCCAATTTGAAAGTATGAAGGCGGAAATCAATCAATTTTTTGATAAAGATTTTGAGAGTGCCAAGGTGTTTCTACGTCAAGCGAGTCAATTTATTTCGGATATTTATGAAAAATATCGGGACTTTATGGTGATTTCTGTTCGAGAAATGGGCAGCAAAGATATGGAATTTATTGATCCATCGATTGTGGAATATTTGTATGAACGGGTTAATCAAAAAGTAAAAGAAATGGTTCCGAGTAAGAACTCTGCGCAAGAAGCAGATGCGATTTCTTTGATTTTAAATAGTGTTATTTTGCTTATTATGGTGGAAAAAGTACGCGATGATATTTATAAGCGCCCGCCAACGATTACAACAACCGCAGATTCATTAGCAGATGTTTTGTTAAAATTATTGAAATAAATCACGAAAAGTTAAATAAAAGTTAAGTATTTTACATTTTGTCTTGCGGGCTTAGATTTTCTATGTTAAACTCGTAGACGATTAGAGCGATAATAAATATGTAGTTTTGCCTGTTAGGTGAGGCTCCTATGCAAACACAGGCCACTGCCCAAAAATGTCCAAAGACGCCAATGGGTAGAACAGGGATTGTCGGATTAAGGCTTTCCATAATGTGGCTAAGAGTATTCTTTACGTTGCATAGTGCCAAAACTTTAGCGAGGGGAGTCTGTTTTAGTATGCGTATAAACTCAGAAGTCCTTGCCAAGGTTTTGGTAAGGACTTTTTTCATGTTTATTATGAAAATAATTATCTGGGAATTAAAATCTTTTTTTCAGATAATTAAGCTTAGATAAAATTCGAAAGGAGATGAAGGCAATGGACCACCATCAGGGAGAGGAAGTAGAAGAACCGGACTCGTATTATAGTAATCAAGCTGCAAGAGTGACTAACCTTCATCTCTGGCGCACATAAACGTTATTCTCAGCTTGCCTAGAAAGAATTGGAGGCAAGGAAAATGAAAAAACTACATGTAAAAAAGCAAGGTAACAATTTGCTCAAAGAGTCACAATTGGATAGAAATAAGATTTTAGAAAAATTAGGTGTAATGGAAACAGGACTAACGAACGTCGAAGTTACAGAAAGACTAGCAGAATTTGGTCCTAATCAAACAGTGGAAGAAAAGAAAGTGTCCAATTTACGGTTATTTATCCGAGCGTTTAATGATCCTTTTATCTATATTTTAATCATGTTAATGGTGATTTCATATTTAACAGATGATATGGAAGCGACAATAATTATGGCCTTAATGATCTTAGCTAGTGGAATTCTTGGATTTGTTCAAACGAGTAGAGCAGAGCGGGCTAGCTACGCGCTAAAAAATATAGTGAAAAATAAAGTGAACGTTATTCGAAACGATGAAATGATTGTAGTAGCACAAGATGAAATTGTGCCCGGAGATTTAATCGAAGTTTCAGCGGGGGATATTATTCCAGCAGATGCACGCGTTATTTCGGCAACGGATTTATTAATTAATCAGTCAGCACTTACAGGCGAATCAATTCCTTCTGAAAAATTTGTGGAAGACAAACGCGCTAATCCGGACCTTTTTGAACGGGAAAACTTATTATTTATGGGGACAGATGTGTTAAGTGGGCACGGCAAGGCGGTTGTTTTACGAACAGGAAGCGCGACATTTTTCGGCTCGTTGTCAATCGCAGCTACAGAACGTCGTGGCGACACTAGCTTTGATAAAGGCGTTAAGTCAATCTCGAAATTACTCTTTTATTTTATGGTCGTAATGGTTCCGATTGTATTTATGATTAACGGTCTTATGAAAGGCGAGTGGTTAGAAGCATTTCTTTATGCGGTAGCAATTGCGGTTGGGCTCACTCCTGAGATGCTACCGATGATTGTCAGCACGAACTTGGCAAAAGGCGCCATCAATATGTCGTCGAAAAAAGTAATTATGAAAGAACTTAGTGCAATTCAAAATATCGGCGCGATGGATATTTTATGTACGGATAAAACAGGCACGCTCACAGAAGATAAACTAGAACTTGTAAAATACATTGATAGTGCTGGTGAAACTTCTGAAAGTGTTCTAAATATGGCTTATTTAAACAGCTACTTCCAAACGGGCTGGAAAAACGTTTTAGATCATGCTGTTATTGCCAAATTGGATGAAAGTACTGCATCAGGATGGACAAAAGTTGGCGAAATTCCGTTTAATTTTGATCGGCGTCGTCTGAGTGTGGTAGTGGAAAATAATACAGAGACAAAGATGATTACAAAAGGCGCGGTAGAAGAAATGCTCACAGTATGCACTCATAAGGAATTTGGTGGCACAATTTCTACACTAACTGAATTAGAAAAGAGCGAACTTCAAGAAATGTGTGCAGAAATGAATCGCTCAGGAATTCGAGTAATTGCAGTAGCGTATAAAACTGGAAAGGCTGGTGAATCATTTACTAAAAAAGATGAAGAACAGATGATTATTGCGGGACTCCTAGGTTTCCGTGATCCAGTAAAAGCATCGACGAAAGAAGCCATTACACAGTTATTTAAAAACCAAATTAACGTGAAGGTTTTGACTGGAGATAACGAAATTGTTACGAAACGGATTTGTGAGGAAGTAGGTATACCAGCGAATGGATTTTTACTTGGCGGAGATATTGAAGACTTATCTGATGAAGAACTCACGCGCGAATTACGGAAATACCACATTTTTGCTAAATTAACCCCAATGCAAAAATCGCGTATCATTGATTTGCTGAAAAAAGCAGGACATACTGTTGGCTTCCTTGGAGACGGAATTAATGACGCGCCAGCACTTAGGAAAGCGGATGTTGGTATCTCTGTTGATACAGCAGCAGACATTACAAAAGATGCAAGCTCAGTAATTTTGCTGGAGAAAAGCTTAACAGTTTTAAATGATGCGGTTATGGAAGGGCGTAACGTATTTGGTAATATTTTAAAATACTTGAAAATGACAGCTAGTTCCAATTTTGGTAATGTGTTTAGTGTTTTGGTCGCAAGTGCATTTATTCCCATTTTACCAATGCTATCTTTACATCTTTTGCTACAAAACTTGCTTTATGATTTCTCACAATTAACTCTCCCTTGGGATAAAATGGATCGGTCGTTTTTGAAAAAACCGCATCAATGGGAACAAAAAGGAATGTTGCGCTTTATTCTATGTATTGGCCCAGTAAGTTCGATCTTTGATATTGCGACGTTTCTAATTATGTGGTTTGTATTTAGTGCAAACACGGTAGCAGAGCAAGCTTTATTCCACAGTGGTTGGTTTGTTGTCGGCTTACTCACTCAAACTCTAGTTGTGCACATGATTCGGACAGAGAAAATACCTTTCATTCAAAGTCGGGCAGCTGCTCCGGTAATGATTGCGACACTTATTGTGATGGCATTAGGTATTGTGATTCCGTTTACCGGATTTGGTCACAGTATAGGTTTTGTGAGCTTGCCAGGTAGTTATTTCCCATGGTTAATCCTTATTCTTGTTGGTTATATGGCTACGATGCAACTAGTGAAAACTCTTTACATTCGGAAATTCCGGGAGTGGATTTAAATGCGTGCGGGTCGATTACTCTTTGTAACGTATTTGCTTCTGGCAGTATGGAGTTTGCTACTTGTTTATAGTACGAGTTATGGGGTTGCAATCATGCGTTACAAAGTGGATCCTAGTTATTTCTTTAATAGGCAGCTACTCTTCTATGGTCTTGGTCTTTTAGGCTTACTAGTGTGCTCGCGTATAAATGTGAAATTATTTTATCAGCGGGTGACGTTGCGTATTCTTTCTTTGGGTCTTCTAGCTTTATTAGTGTTAGTGCTTATAACTGGTAATGCGGCTAATAATGCCCAAAGATGGCTGTCTATTTTCGGAGTGACATTCCAGCCTACTGAAACTGTCAAATTGCTATTAATACTTGTGATTGCGACTGTTTTCTTGCGGAAAGGTTGCGGGGTGCGAGTACAACATTGGGTGCTAGGCTTTTTGTTTCTTACTATAGCATTAGTCTTCTTACAGCCGGATCTCGGTACGGCTGTAATTTTAGGTGTTATTGGGGTCGCTTTGTTTTTAACGAGCGGAGTTGGCCTCTCACGCCTCGTCCGGGTATTTATCTGGGCTTTTGGTCTGTTAATCCTTGTAGCAACACTGATTTATTTCTTTCATCCTGATTTTTTTAGCACTGCAAAATTGGGCAGATTTGCTTTTTTAGATCCTTTTAACCTTGAAAACTTAGATGCTTCTTATCAACTTAGAAATGGCTACTATGCGATTGGAAGTGGAGGGATATTTGGGACTGGATTAGGAGGTAGCATCCAGAAATTAGGTTATTTGCCGGAGCCGCATACGGATTTTATTATGACGGTTATTGCGGAAGAGCTTGGTGTTTTTGGTGTTATTTGGACGATTTTTTTGTTAATGTTACTCAGTTTTACCGCACTTTATATTGCTGTTTGTAGTCATTTTATTTTCGATTCGATGGTATGTATTGGAGTTGCCGCTTGGATTTCGGTGCAGATGTTTTTGAATCTTGGAGGAGTGAGTGGGATTATTCCGCTTACTGGAGTTCCACTGCCGTTTATTAGTTACGGGGGTAGTTCGGTAGTCATGCTTTCGTGCGCAGTTGGGTTTGTAATGGCTGCTGCAAGGCGGAATTTACTAGCTAAATCTAGAGAGGTCGTGTATTTATGAAGCGGGATATTCAATATAATCGAATTATTTTATCGGTGTTCTTATTGTCGTTAGTGAGTTGTGTAGCGATTTATTTTGCTCAGAAGACAAACCAATATGATACCAATTTTTTAGGAATGCAGTTGGTGTTTTTGGTAATTGGGGCACTTACATGTTTTGGTGTTTCGCGCCTGCCGGTAGAGTTTTTGCGACATCATGCGATTTGGCTTTACGTCATTATGGTGATTACACTACTTGGAATACTCATACCAAACCCTCTAGTCCAAAATATAAACGGGGCAACGCGGTGGTATCGCTTCGCTGGATTGTCTTTCCAACCATCTGAAGTTGTCAAATCGATTTTTATTTTTGTATTGGCACATTTTGCTGTAAAATATCAAGCGCAGAAATGGAAACAGTTAGGCATTTTAGCGGCGCTTACTGGGGTTGTTTTGCTATTAATTATGAAACAGCCAGATCTTGGTACGACAATTGTTTACGGAGTTACGGCACTTGCGATTATTTTGCTCGCTATAAAATCAACTAAATTGATGGTGGGTATTATAACTCTAATTTTAACTACAGTGACGGTTGGAATGTATGTAGTCGTTTATCATATTAGTTTACTGGAAAAAATCGGCTTTCATGCGTATCAATTTGCGCGGATTCAGACGTGGCTTGACCCTACTACTGATCCAGATGCGGTCTATCAACTTAATTTATCGATGAAGGCTGTTGGTTCGGGGATGATGACTGGTAGTTCTGGTACAAACGCTTATATTCCTGAAAGTCATACGGATATGATCTTTAGTACGATTGGTCATCAATTTGGCTTTGTTGGTGTCAGTTTGTTGTTAATTTTATTTATGTTACTTATTCATCAATTAATTATGGCAGCTCTTTTGATGAAGAATACTTTTTCTTCGCTAGTTTTAGCGGGTTTTGCTGTAAGTTTTGCGTTTAATATTTTTGAAAATATTGGTATGACAGTCGGACTTATGCCACTTACTGGGATTCCACTTCCTTTTATTAGTTATGGTGGGAGCGCGGTGCTTGGTAATTTCATTGCAATAGGCGTTGTATTAGCGATTATTCGGTCAGACGCCGATTTAGTAGAATAAAAAAACAGCTGTTTGAACTATCCCCTAAAAACATTAATTTTAGGGGAGGTCCAGACAATGTTGACGAAGGACTTTTTGCTTGGATAGAGAATACTGTAATTATATGATACAATTCTTGTGAAATAGAAAACAAACTCAGTGAGTGGAAATTAAATAATGGGAGGCAGAAGTATGTCTTGGATAACGCCGTACGTTCCAATTATAATAGAAGCTGTTTTAGTTATTGGTATTGTTTTTATAGGATTTAAGCTTTATAAAAAGTTTGGATTATCAAAGAAATAACATGAATAAAAAAGACCCCTAAAATTAGTTCTGAAAATCTAATTCTAGGGATCTTTTTTCATATTATTAAATAAAAAGCCACATAAAAATAGAGTGGAAAAAATCCACTCTATTAATAGTTTAACTTTAGGGGGTCAATACATATATGACAACCCTGTTTTTATTTATTCTTATAAAGGTCTACAATTTCTTTCGCTAAATCTTTGAAAGTGATTGCATTCATTAAGTGGTCTTGTGCGTGAACGAGTAGAAGGGAAACTTCTGTTTTTTCGCCACGTGCTTCACCTTGTATAAGTTTTGTTTGAGAATGATGCGCTTCAAGTAGTGCTTGTTCTGCTTGGGCGATTTGTTCGTCTGCTTGAGCGAAATCCCCTTTTTTAGCGGAATCAATGGCTAACATAGCATCGCTTTTAGCGTTACCACCGAACACGATCAAGCTCATAATAGTTTGCTCTAAATCCATCTGTAAACACGTCCTTAAAGTTTTGGTTTTTAAAAATTATTCAGCAGTAACGCCTTCAGCAGCAAGTGCTTCTTTTTCACGACGTAGCTCTTGAATTTGAGCAATTTTCGCGAATGGAAGGAAGATTAGGATAGATAGACCTAAGTTTACAGCTGCAAGTACGCCACCTGCGATACTTTGTGTTGCAAGTGCTCAACCGATAATTGGTGGTGTAGTCCAAGGAGTTACGATAGTACAAGCTGGTACCCAACCAATAGCTGTTGCAAAGTAAGCTACAGTTACAAGTACAAGTGGTGCCAAGATGTACGGAATGAACATAATTGGATTCAAGACGATTGGAAGACCAAACATCATTGGTTCGTTAATGTTGAAAATACCTGGCGCTGCAGACAATTTAGAAACTGTCATGTACGCTTTATGTTTACGAGCTACGATAAAGATAGCAATGATTAAACCGATAGTTGCCCCAGTTCCGCCTAAGTTAACGAAAGAGTCAAAGAAAGGTTTGTTAACGATGTAAGGAAGTTCTTTACCAGCTTCTAGTGCTTTTACGTTAGCTTCGATAGCTGGGATGTTGATTGTTTGCATGAACGGGTCGATAATGTTCGCACCGTGTAAACCAAAGAACCAAAGGAAAGCAGAAACAAATGCCAATAATAAAGCTGCTGGCAAGGAGTTTGCAAGACCCATGAACGGTTCTTGTACTAATTCGTAGAAAGAAATTACTAAGTTAGTCACACCAGCTGCTTGGAAGAACGCAGTGATAAGACCAAAGATAGAAACAGTGATCATTGCAGGGAATAAAGCTGCGAATGAACGAGAAACTGCCGGTGGAACACCATCAGGCATGTTGATAATTAATTTCGGGCTACCACTTAAACGAGTGAAGATTTCAGTGGAAAGAATTGCAATAATTAATGCTAAGAAAAGACCAGTTGATCCAAGACCACCAGTGTTTGCAACGCCGTCTGCACCTGGAGCAATTGCGCCAATTGTGAAGAAAGTTGCTACAGAAACTACTGCGGAAGAAAGTGGATCTTTGTCATAAGATTTAGCTAAGTTGTAAGCTACAGTGAAAGCGATAAGTAGTGCTAAGATAGCAAAAGTACCGTTCCAAACGTTTCCGCCGAATGCTTGCCAAGTTCCTTCACCAAATAAGTTATTCATGAACTTTTGGTAAGCTGGAATTGGGAAGTTGTTAATTAAAACGGCGAAAGACCCTAGAATCATAAGTGGCATAGTTGTAATGAAACCATCACGAATTGCTACTAAATGACGTTGTCCACCAATTTTGGCAGCGTAGGGAATGAAATATTTCTCCATAAATGCGATAAAACCATTCATTTTTTATTCTCCTTTTTGAGGGATAAAGTAACAGCCGGGTTAAGACGAATACATAATTTCTAAAACATGGCGTTATTACTATACCTCTTTAGTTTTTTATAATTTTCAGCTAGCTAGCTGTAATTACCCTCTTTTTACTTCATTAACTCTAATGCTTGTTCTAAAACTTTGTCGCCTTTCATCATTCCGTAATCAACACTGTTAATAACAGCTAATGGAATACCTTTTGGCTCTAATTTTTTCTTCATGTTTCCTTCTAAGAAACGTACTTGTGGTCCAAGTAATAAAACATCGATTTCGTCTAAATGGTTAGCTGCTTCTGCTTCTGCAACGGCGAAGATTTTTGCTTCAAGGCCTTTTTCTGCAGCTGCTTTTTCCATTTTTGTAACTAGTAAGCTGGTAGACATACCTGCTGAACATACTAACATGATTGTTTTCATGATTATTTCCTCCTCTAGATAATTCTCTTAACACTTATTATATATGCAAGTACCGTGCCAACTTTAAATGTGGCTATAAAAGGGTTTTCATTTTGTTTTTTGCTTACACATTGGCTTTTTTTGTGTGTAAATTTTACACACATAGAGATATTAACGGAATCTTTATGCGGAGCTTTAGAATCTTAACACTGTCTTTATGCGTTTGTTGGTAGGATTAGTGGTGGAAAGAGTACGGTGAAGGGGTGAACGGAAAATGGGTGTTGTTCTAGTAATTGCTGGAATAATCGGTTTAGGTTTGTTGGTATATTTATTTTATGTGTTATTTAGAGGTGAGGACTTATGAAGTATATCGTGATGCAAGATGCGTTTTTTGTTGTATTGTTATTAGTTTTGGCGGTGCCTCTTGGAATTTATATGTATAAGGTGATGATTGGGGAAAAGGTATTTTTGTCACGAGTGCTTGAGCCGGTTGAGCGGTTTGGTTATCGATTGATGGGTGTGAGTGAGGTTGGCATGTCGGCGAAGCGTTATGCAGTATCCGTACTTGCTTTTAGTGCAGTTGGCTTTGTATTTGTAATGGCGGTGTTGATGCTACAAGGCTTTTTACCGCTCAACCCGGAAGGTATGAAAGGACTTAGTTTTAGTCTTGCATTTAATACGGCGGCGAGTTTTGTGTCGAATACGAACTGGCAAGCTTATTCTGGTGAGGCGGCGTTATCTTATTTTTCGCAGTCGATTGGTTTAACGGTGCAGAACTTTGTTTCGGCAGCGACAGGGATTGCAGTATTATTTGCGGTAATTCGTGGCTTTATATGGAAGAAACAGAAAACGATAGGAAATTTTTGGCAAGATTTATTTCGAGTGACGCTATATATTCTATTACCACTTTCGCTTATTTTGGCGCTTCTTTTAGTATCGCAAGGAGTGGTGCAGTCATTTGCTGATTATTCGGTTGTGGAGACGCTTGAAAATGGAGCAAAACAATTGATTCCGCTTGGTCCAGCTGCAAGTCAAATTGCGATTAAACAACTGGGAACGAATGGTGGAGGCTTTTTCGGGGCAAATTCGGCGTTTCCGTTTGAAAACCCATCTAGTTTTACTAATTTAATAGAAATGTTGGCGATTTTACTTATCCCAGTGGCGCTTGTTGTGATGTTTGGGCGTGCGGTGAAGGATAGTAAGCAAGGACGCGCGATTATGACAGCGATGATGATTGTTTTTGTTATTGGTGTTGTTGCGATTACTATCTCCGAACAATTTGCAGGTCCACATTATCAAGGTGTTGCGACTTCTGGCAGTATGGAAGGAAAAGAGGTTCGTTTTGGTGTTGGCGGTTCGTCGCTTTTTGCAGCTTCCACGACGGCAGCCTCGAATGGAGCGGTGAACGCAATGCACGACAGTTTGACTCCGCTCGGTGGGCTGGTCCCAATGTTCTTTATGCAACTCGGGGAGGTTATTTTTGGCGGTGTTGGTAGCGGGCTTTATGGCATGATTGGTTTTATTATTTTGACGGTGTTTATTGCGGGGCTTTTGGTTGGACGGACGCCGGAATATTTAGGGAAGAAAATTGAACCTTATGATATGAAAATGGTTTGTTTGCTTATTTTGGTTCCGCCGCTGTTGACTTTGTTTGGAACTGCGGTTGCGGTGATGATGCCAAGTGTGCAAGCTTCTGTTTCGGCGAGTGGGGCGCACGGTTTTTCCGAGGTCCTCTATGCATTTACTTCGATGGGAAATAATAATGGTAGTGCTTTTGCTGGATTTGCGGCGGACACGACGTTTACAAATATGGTTGGCGCAGTAATGATGTTACTTGCTCGTTTTATTCCACTTGTTGCGGCGCTTTATTTAGCGCAAAATATGGCTGGAAAGAGTTCGGTTGCAGCGAGTAGCGGGACGTTATCGACGAAAAATGGCATGTTTATTGGTCTTTTAATTGGTGTTGTGGTACTTGTTGGCGCACTTAGTTTCTTGCCAGCACTTGCGCTTGGACCGATTGCAGACTTCTTTACAACTTTCAAATGAGGTGAATGGAAATGATGGAAAAAGGTATTTGGAAAGATGCGCTGATTCAGTCGACGAAAAAACTGTCTCCAAAACTGCAAGTGAAAAATCCGGTGATGTTGCTTGTTTATGTTGGTGCGATTTTGGCAACGAGCCTTTATTTTCTCGGTTTCTTCGGGATTTCAGATGAGAAGTCTGGTTATACGCTAGCAATTGCGCTGATTTTATGGTTTACAGTGTTATTTGCGAATTTTGCAGAGGCGATTGCGGAAGGTCGCGGTCGAGCACAGGCGGATAGTTTGAAAATGGCTCGAAAAGACGTTTTAGCTCGAAAATTGAAGAATATTGATGATAAAACTGATGTGATCGAAATTGCTTCGAATGACTTGAAAAAAGGCGACATTGTGTATGTCCTTGCGAATGAACAAATTCCGATGGATGGCGAGGTTATTGAAGGTGCGGCTTCAGTTGATGAAAGTGCGATAACTGGGGAGTCTGCCCCCGTAATTCGAGAGTCTGGCGGGGATAGAAGTGCTGTGACGGGTGGAACTACGCTTGTTTCTGACTGGCTTGTTGTTCGTGTGACGGCGGTCTCTGGAGAAAGTTTCTTAGATAAAATGATTGCAATGGTGGAAGGAGCTTCACGGAAAAAGACGCCGAATGAGATTGCGCTACAAATTTTGCTTGTAACGCTTTCGATTATTTTTTTGGCAGTTTCAGCGACGCTTTTACCATTTACTGAATTTGCGAGTAAGCAGGCGGGTGCTGGATCGGCAATTTCGATTACGAATGTGATTGCTTTGCTTGTTTGTTTGGCGCCAACTACGATTGGTGCACTACTTTCGTCGATTGGAATTGCAGGGATGAGTCGGTTAAATCAAGCGAATGTTTTAGCGATGAGTGGTCGTGCGATTGAGGCAGCTGGTGATGTGGATGTGCTTTTGCTCGATAAAACTGGGACGATTACACTGGGAAACCGCAAAGCAAGCGAATTTTTGCCAGTGGATGGTGTGACGGAACAAGAGCTGGCAGATGCGGCGCAACTTTCCTCGATTGCGGACGAAACAGCGGAGGGCAGGAGTATTGTTGTATTAGCGAAAGAACGGTTCGACATTCGCGGCCGAGATTTTGCTGAAATGCACGCAGAATTTGTTCCCTTCACTGCAACAACCCGAATGAGCGGAATTGACTATCAAGAAAATACGATTCGAAAAGGTGCGGCGGATGCGGTTCGTACTTACGTAACGGCGAATGGCGGGACGTACCCAAAAGAGTGTGATGCAATTGTGAGCAAAGTTGCTGGTGCTGGTGGTACACCGCTTGTAGTAGTCCGAAATAACAAAGTGCTAGGCGTTATTTATTTAAAAGACATCGTGAAAAATGGAGTGAAAGAACGTTTCCTTGATTTACGAAAAATGGGTATTAAAACCATTATGATTACCGGTGATAACCCAATGACTGCGGCAGCCATTGCGGCGGAAGCAGGGGTCGATGATTTTCTAGCAGAAGCAACTCCAGAAGCAAAATTGGAATTAATTCGTGAATATCAACGGGAAGGTCATTTGGTTGCAATGACAGGTGATGGCACGAATGACGCACCAGCTCTTGCACAAGCGGATGTTGCTGTTGCGATGAATACAGGAACACAAGCGGCAAAAGAAGCTGGGAATATGGTTGATCTGGATTCTAGTCCTACTAAATTAATTGATATTGTGCGGATTGGCAAACAACTTTTAATGACGCGTGGTGCACTGACAACATTTAGTGTTGCTAATGATTTAGCGAAATACTTTGCGATTATTCCAGTGCTGTTTTACGGTATTTTCCCACAACTTGAAGCACTTAATTTAATGGGATTAACCAGCCCGACGAGCGCTATTTTATCCGCGATTATTTACAATGCGGTGATTATCATTATTTTAATTCCGCTTTCTTTAAAAGGCGTGAAGTATCGTGAAATGCCGGCCGGGAAATTACTGAGCAGAAATATGTTGATTTATGGTCTGGGCGGTTTGATTGCTCCATTTATCGCGATTAAATTGATTGATATGCTGTTAACTGTTTTAGGAATCGTTTAAGAGGGGGAGAAAACATGAAAAGATTTATGCAAATTTGGAAGCCGGCAGTAGTTGGATTTCTACTTTTGACATTGATGTGTGGTGTGGTTTATCCGGGTATTGTCACTATTTTTGCAAGTGCAGCTTTCCACGACAAAGCAAATGGCAGTATAATAGAAGAAAAACGAGCAGATGGTACGACCGGAAAAGTTGGTTCTGCTGAAATTGGCCAAACGTTTACTAAGCCTGAGTACTTGATTGGACGGGCAGCAAGTGACGGGGTGGCGACAAACTTAAACCCTACTAGCGAAGAACAAAAACAATTAGTAGAAAAACGAATTGCTTGGTGGCATAAACTAGATCCGACGAACAATCGAGTTATTCCAATGGATCTCGTAACAGCATCAGCAAGTGGCGTGGATCCGGATATTTCAGAGGCTGCTGCGGCATATCAAGTAGACCGAATTTCTAGAGAACGAGGCATTTCCACCAAACAAGTCAAAGAAATTATCGCAGAACATACAAGTGACCGATTGTTAGGCTTTTGGGGTGAGCCAACTGTGAACGTCTTACAAGTGAATTTGGCATTAGATAGATTGAAAATGTAAGTTGGAGGCGAGTATATGGAAACGAATCGTCCAAGTCCGGATGCGCTGCTGGTGAATTTGCAAGAAGAAACAGATTCATCCGTGGGTAAATTAAAAATATATTTTGGCTTTGCGGCAGGTGTTGGGAAAACATATGCCATGTTAAGTGACGCCAAAGATCAATTAGCAGCAGGTGTGGATGTCGTGGCGGGTTATATTGAACCTCATGCTCGCGAGGAAACGCTGAGAATGTTAGAAGGAATCCCGATTATTCCACCAAAAGCAATTACTCACAAAAATATTGCGCTCAAAGAATTCGATTTGGACGAAGCGTTGAAACGGAAGCCGGAACTTATTTTGGTAGACGAACTCGCACATACGAACGCATCAGGTGTACGCAATAAGAAACGTTTCCAAGATGTGGAAGAATTGCTTCAAGCGGGAATTGATGTGTATACGACTGTCAATGTGCAACATATTGAAAGTTTAAACGATATTGTAGAAGGCATCACCAAAGTAGCTGTTCGCGAAACGATTCCTGACTATGTTTTTGATGAGGCGGACCGAGTTAAATTAATTGATATTGAACCCGATGAACTTCTAAAACGGTTAGAACAGGGTAAAATTTATCAACCGGCGCGCGCAAAAACAGCTATGCAGAACTTCTTCACTAGAGAAAACTTAAAACTCTTGCGTGAAATTGCGATGCGAAAAGCGGCCGACCGAATTAGTCACGAATACGATCAAACAGGTGTTTATCCAGAGAAACGGGCGAGTAGTAAATGGCTAGTCTGTATTGGAACGTCGCCTTCATCTGCAAAACTCATTCGCTGGACAGCGCGCACTGCCGAGGCTTTCCGCGCACCATGGACGGCCCTTTATATTGAAAATGAAGAAAATGATTATATGACCAAAGCAGAGAAAAAATGTTTACGGGAAACGATGGAACTCGCTGAACGGCTTGGCGCTGAAATTGTCACCCTCGCCGGACATGACATTGCAGAAACAGTAGCTGAGTATGCCCGGTTGACTGGTGTGACAAATATCGTTGTCGGGAAATCGCGTCGCCGCATGGGTTTAAGGTCTTTATTTGAAGATGATTTTGAGGATCGTCTCATTACGCACCTTGATAACGTTGATATGCATATTATCCCCTCGAGCCAACCAAAAACGAAAAAGCGTCGAATGAAAATGCGTTTTAAAAGTTTTTTAACCTGGCATGACATGGCGAAAATGATTTTACTTCTAACATTGGCAACGGCGATTTGTGTCGGTTTAAGTGAATTTGGCATCGGTGATCAAAATGTTATTATGGTATATATTTTATCCGTGTTAATTATTTCTCGTGTAACAAGCGGCTATGTTTATGGCGTTATGGGTTCTATCATTGGTGTTATGTTATTTAATTTCTTCTTCACGACACCACTTTATACGTTTAATACAATTCAAGCGGGCTATCCGGTGACGTTCGGAATTATGCTTTTAGTCGCTCTTATTACGAGTGCGCTAACTGTCCGAATTAAAACCCAAGCTAGCCTGGCCGTTGAGCGAGAACGTCGAACCGAAGTGCTTTATGAAATTAATAAACGGCTATTAGTCACCCGTAATTTAAAAGGAATTATCGATTTAACCAACGAATATATTTTGCATTTATTTAGCCGTTCCGTTATTTTTTATTCTGCGGATCCTGCCAAAAGTAATAAAGGGATTTTCGTGCAAGCAGAAGGAAAAGAAGATGCGAGTGCGCTTCTTAGTGCGGATGAAGAAGCGGTTGCCCACTGGGTATTTAAAAATAAAAAGCGGGCGGGTGCTGGGACGGATACGTTAATGGGGGCATTTGGTTATTATATGCCAGTGATGTCACAGGGGAAAGTGCTTGGTGTTATTGGTGTTTCTTGCTCCCCAGAAGATGGTCCACTTACACAAGATAATCGGATCTTTTTACGAATGATTAGCTCTCAAGTGGCACTAGCTTTAGAACGGCAATATTTATCTGAAGAACAACGCCAAATCGTCATCGAATCAGCAAAAGAAAAAATGAGAAGCAATTTACTTCGGGCAATTTCGCATGATTTAAGAACACCGCTCACTGGTATTGTTGGAGCAAGTTCTGCCTTACTTGAAAAAGAAACTGAGCTAGATAAAGAAACGGAACATAATTTAATTAAAGGTATTAAAGATGACTCTGGCTGGCTCATTCGGATGGTTGAGAATTTGCTTTCTGTGACGAGAATTAGTGAAGGGTTAGTGAGTTTGGAACGAGCTCCAGAAGCCGTAGAAGAAATTGTAGGTGAGGCTGTCGGTCGAATCAAAAAACGTTTCGCGGACCGAACAATCCATGTCAAAGTACCGCGCGACCTTCTTATGGTTCCGATGGATGGCACGTTAATTGAGCAAGTCCTTATTAATTTAATGGAAAATGCGCTACGTCATGGTGGAACTGGTGCAGAAGTTTGGGTAGACGTGACGAAAACGAAGCAAAGTGCGATTTTTAGTGTTCGTGATAATGGAAAAGGGATTCCGGAAAAACGCTTGCCAGATTTATTTGATACTTTTGCTGTGGAAGCGAGAGAGCGTTCTGATATGTCACGCGGATTAGGACTTGGTTTATCGATTTGTATGTCGATTATTCGAGCGCATGACGGGACTTTAGAAGCGAAAAATAACAAACATGGCGGGGCGACATTCTGGTTCACTTTGCCACTAGACGGAGGAGATGGAAAATGAACAGCAAACGACTTGTGCTAATTGTGGAAGATGAAGAGGGTATCAGTAATTTTATTTCAGCTGTTTTGACTGCGAGTGATTACTCGGTGATTAAAGCAGTGAATGGAAAAGAAGCGCTAGAGCAGACAGCAAGCCATTCGCCAGATGTTGTGCTACTCGACCTAGGTTTGCCCGATGTAGAAGGACTAGACGTGCTCCGTGATATTCGTGTTTGGTCAAAAGTGCCGATTATTGTTGTATCCGCGCGCGATCACGAACGAGAGAAAGTGACGGCACTTGACCTTGGTGCAGATGATTATATTACGAAACCATTCGGCACATCGGAACTACTGGCGCGGATTCGAACTGCCCTAAGACACATTCAACCAAGCAGCAAAGAAGCGCCAAATGATCATATTATTCGCATTCAAGACCTGTATATTGATGACGACCGCCGACTTGTCAAAATGGGCGATAAGGAAATTCATTTTACGCCAATTGAATATAAAATTTTGCTTCTATTAGCTCGCCACGCCGGAAAAGTCCTTACGCATGATTTTATTATTCGCGAAATTTGGGGACCTTATCCAAGTGAAAACCAAGCACTTCGGGTCAATATGAGTAATATCCGACGTAAAATTGAACAAAATCCGGCAGAACCTGCATACATTTTGACAGAAGTTGGGGTTGGATACCGGATGGCAGAAGAATAATAATATGTTATGATAAAAATAAACGCCAGGAGGAATTAATATGCATAAAACAATCCGTAGCGTAGACGTTTATTATGAAAAATATGGTGAAGGAATACCGATAATAATGATTCATGGTTTTGGTCCTGATTCGCAGCTGATGATTGGTTGCATGGAGCCAGTCTTTGATAAGGAAAGTCCATTTTCACGCATTTATGTGGATTTGCCTGGAATGGGAAAAACCGAGAATTACGATTCAATCCAAAATGCTGACCATGTACTCACCCTTTTACTAGAATTTATTGAAGCGGTAATTCCGGGCGAGCAATTCGTACTCGCCGGAGAATCATATGGTGGTTATTTAGCCCGCGGAATCGCAGCGAAAATGCCAGATAGAGTACTTGGAGTCTTACTTATTTGCCCAGTCATCTATCCTGAAAAAGAAAGAAGAACGCTACCTGAACAAAAAGTCATGTACCAAGATGATACGTTTGTACGGTCGCTATCCAAAGAAGACCGAGCGTACTTTTCAAAAAGTGGCGTTATTTTAACAGCAAGAAACTGGAATCGTTTCTTGGCGGAAGTGATGGCGGGAATGATTAATGCAGATGGAGAATTTTTAGACCGATTATCTGCGAATTATGCGCTGAGCTTTGATCCAGACGAAAAAGCGCAATTCGATGTGCCGGCATTATTCTTATTTGGGCGTCAAGATGATCATGTGGGATACGCAGACGGGCTTACATTGCTTGAAAAATATCCACATGCGTCGATTGCTATCCTTGATTTTGCAGGACATAATTTACAAATCGAACAACCAAAAATATTTACAACAATGGTAGAGGATTTCTTATTGCGCGTGAAACCAGAATAAGTTAACCTTTGTGACCACCAACCATTTCAGACCGTTTTAAGCCAGTCGCTCCATTTAATAAACTGCTTGCATGCATAAGTGATTTAAAACCATAACGCGACCGGATTTTGTCGACAGTTATTTCTAACTGCTCATGATTTAAAGTTCGAGTAGCATCCTCAAATAAATTGAGCTGCAACCCTGTTTTCAAAGTAATCTTACCGCATGAAATAGCAATGGAGCGCACAGGTTCGCGTTCATCGTAACGTCTAAATAGTTGCAGGAAATAAGGAATAAGCGCATGACTACTACTAGTAGGAGGGATTTTAGCTTGATGGCTGAATCCTTTTTTTATGCTGTATTTACTGTAGCCGATACTTAGATGAATAACAGCAGTATCCACATGATTTTGGCGTAAACGCATTGCTACTTCCTCAACCATTTCGCGGATGACAATCTCTACTTCGGCCGGCACATGATAGTCTTTTTCAAGAATTTGGCTTTTTCCGTAGCTTTTACTAACTGGAACATATTTTTCATTTAAAAGACTATAATCGATGCCGTGAGCATGATAATAAAGTTGCTCTCCGACTACACCCATTGCGTTTTTTAACACTTGTGGCGGCGTTTGGCTTAGTTGATACATATTAAAGATTCCCATTTTTTGCAGGCGAACAGCAGTCCGACGCCCAATTCCGCACACATCATCCAAATGTCTGATTTTCCAAATAGTCTCGGGAACGTCTTCATAGCGCCATTCAGCAATGCCGTCATCCCGGTTTTTAGCCACATTATCGAGCGCGAGTTTGGCAAGAAGAGGGTTGTCGCCGATTCCAACTGTAACGTATAGCCGCAATTCTTCTAAAATATCACACTGGATTTTGCGAACAATTTCTTCCGTGCTACCGAATAACAAATGCGATCCGGTGATATCTAAAAAACATTCATCAATACTATAAACATGAATAAACTCAGCGGGAACATAACGTCTAAAAATGGCTTGAATCATCGCATTTACTTTTAGATAAAGTTTCATTCGTGGGGGTGCGATAATAATTCGTTTATCCCAGGTGGGCAGTTCATACATTCTTGAGCCGGTTTTGATGTGATGTTCTTGTTTCATTTTTGGAGTGGCAGCTAAAACAAGCCCGCCAGCCCGGTCGGCGTTACTCATTACTACTAAATATGCTTCAAGTGGATTCAGCCGACGTTTGACACATTCAACTGAGGCGAAAAAACGATTTAATATCGATGCACAAAATATCACGGCGCGGTGCACGGCTATAATCTTCTATTTGTACCATTTTTCGACACTCCTTTCTTCTACGTTTCGAATTGCAGAGAAGGAAAGCGGGACAGTCCCCTCAGAGTTTTTAATGTAAATGGTGTTGTTCTCCACGCCTGAAATACGACCAATAATATCATTTTCAGGAGCAGATTCTGGGTTTAATGGCTTTTTCTGGATAACAAGCGTAGACTGATGTGTCATCGCGCTAGCTAGCACACTTTCGATAAATTCTGTAGTCATAGCTTCTTTCCATACTAAAGTTGGTTCAGCGTCTTGCATTGCTTCTGTATGCTCGCTTAATAAAAAACCGCCCCATTTCTTCATGCCGCGATCTTGGTAGCTCATATGATGACACCTCCAATATTTTTAAATAATTATCTGTTGCTTAAATACATTATACGAACAAACGTTCTTATTTACAATGTGTAAATATCCTCATTTATGCTAGCAAAACGGGAACAAATTACTATTTGTGAACTATTAATAAAGTGGACATAAAAAAAGACCAAGCCTGTAAAATTAGACTTGGTCGTTATAATTTTTTAAGCGTGGCTATCTTCGTAAGCGGTGATTTGTCCTACACGATTTGCGTGTCGGCCACCTTCATACGCTGTTTCTAGCCAAATTTTGACAATGTCTTCTGCTAGCCCTGGGCCTATGACTCTCGCTCCAAGCGCAAGGACATTTGTATCATTATGTTCGCGCGTGGCGTGAGCGCTAAATGTATCGCCAACAAGCGCGCAACGAATGCCTTTTACTTTATTAGCTGCAATACTCATACCAATACCCGTACCACAAACTAAAATGCCGCGGTCAACTTCTTGGTTAACAACTTTTTCACTAACGGTAATCGCTAGTCCCGGATAATCCACTGATTCTGGTGCTTCGGGGCCAAATTCTTCATAACTAATTCCAACACTTTCAAGATAAGAAATAATACTTTTTCGTAATTCAATTCCGCCATGGTCTGAAGCAATGGCAACTTTACTAACTGTCATTTTTTCTCCTCCTGCCGTATAATCAATACCTTCATTATACATGAATTAGAGTTTTTCGACAGTCTTTCTGTTGCGCCAAGGTTTTGCGTGAACAATAATAACGTCGCAAGGTGCATGAGCGGCCGTATATTCAGACACACTACCAAGAATAAATTGCTCTGTTGCTGAAAGTCCAGTTGCACCAACTAAAATTAAATCAGGCTCGAAATTCCGCGTTATTTTTTTATTGAAGGTAGTTTTTGGCGTACCAAAGTGAACAAAAGTTTCTACATGCGAGACACCAGCTTTTTCAGCTTCTTTTTTGTACATTTCAACTAATTCTTCTCCGTAAGCTTTGGCTTTTTTGGCATAGGTTTGTTCATAATCGATTAATGGTGCAATCCGGCGCACATCCGCGACAAAGCCAATACCAAGCGTAGCGCCATCCATTTTGGCAAATTGAACAGCTCGTCTTAGCGCGGCTTCCGCTTCATTTGATCCATCTACACCAACAAGAATCCGTTTGTAAGCAGACATTTTGTATCACCCTCTCAAAAGTTTTCCCCTTATTTACTTAATACCCATAAATAAAAGAAAGAAGCATGATTAAAGAGAAAATTTTGTGGTACTATGAGGAAAAGGAGGGCTCTTTATGGCAAAGCTAGAAACGTTTTATCCCATTGTAGCTACACCAAAGCGTGCTGGCTATAAAGAATATCTACCGAGTGCGGTTCTTACAGGCTATATTCGCTGTTTTTGGGAGGCAGATGATAAGAATTTCCCGGGAAATAATTTAGTGGTTCCTGATTTATGTGCGGATATTATTTTTACAATTGATAGTAAAACAGGGCTAGTGACGGATGCTATATTTGTTGGCGTTAGTGATGCACCGTTTGAGTCTGACGATGAAAGTAATACCGAGCTTTTTGCCGTGCGATTTTATGCGTGGTCGTTATTTTTATTTGTCGAACAGGACTTGACTGGTAGCATGAATCGGGTAAAAGAGCCGGAAGAGATGTTTGCTGGATTTGTTTCGTTTTTTCAAGAGAGGTTTGCTGAAATGACGACGAACATGGAAAGAATAGCTTTATTAGAAGAATTTTTACTGCGAAAATTAATGATGCTTGGCAAGCAAGTCCATCCTGATTTTTTAAACGGTATTGATAAGTTACTACAAAATCCCAATCAACTTGCGTTAGGAGCTGTATCTGTTCGGCAGTTAGAACGGCTATTTCAAAAACACATGGGACTTGCACCAAAACAGACAGCAAAACTTATTCGTTTCCAAAAAGTATTACAGGCATTATATGAGAATCCAAGTGTGCCGGGCGCTGAGCTTGCTTATCTTCATGGTTTTACGGACCAGGCTCACTTAATTAAACAATTTAAACGATATAGTAATCACACCCCAGAAGAAATGAAGCAAATTTTTCTGCAAAATGTCGCAAATATACAATGAAAAACGTAAATGCTTTGTTAAACTAACGATATGGAGGTGCTTAAAATGATTAATGAATTTGTTTGTACAAATATTTCCACGCAAGATCCGGCGGCGTTGGTTGCGTTTTATCACGAAAAATTGGGAATTCCGATAGTATTCGAAGGGTACGACAATTATGACGGAGCGAAATTAGGTTTTTCTGAAAAGGCTCCCGGGATTATTGTTTGGAATAATAGCAAATGGGGCGAAGCAAGCGAATCTAAAGTGGAGTTTGTTTTCTCGTGTGATACTAATTTGGATGAGATGTACCGGGAACTTCAAACAGCGGGAGTGGAGACACCAGAACCTCGTGTGGCTGAGTGGGGCGGACGTGAACTGAATTTACTTGACCCAGATGGCAATAAGATTATGATTTTGGAGCCCGCACAATGAGCGATGAATTTGCTTGGATACAGAAGGAAATCAGTGGTCTTAAAGGAGTCCAGTATTCGTTTAAAGAAGAATGGGGAGCGGAGCGCTATCACGTTTTGGATCAGCTAATGGCAATGCGCGGAACGAATAAAGAAGGGCAGCCGATTTTAACCTTGAAGTGCGATGCCGAAAAAAGTGAGCAACTTCGCGCAGAAAATCGAGCCATCGTTCCCGGTTATTACATGAATAAACGAGTTTGGATTTCTGTTTTATTGGAAGAAGAACGAGATAAAGACTTGATTCGCGCATTAATTCAGCATGCGTACTCAGAAGCGAAGAATAAGTTGCCAAAATATAAACAAGCGGAACTTTTTGACTAATTTAGTTAAGAAGTTCTTATTTCTGTTATAATGAAATTGATTGTGAAAAAGAAAACAAAAAGGAGATGAAAAGATGGATATTAATATGTTTATCCTATACTTCTTCATTTATTCTGTTCTTGGATGGGCTTGGGAGGAAATTTTTTGCTCGATTTCAGAGAAGAAGTTAGTGTATCGTGGTTTTCTTTATGGACCATATTGTCCCATTTACGGGTTTGGGGTAACGACAGTTTTAATGATGATTTTACCGTTTCAAAATAACTTATGGGCCTTATTTATTTTTTCGATGATTATTTGTACGGTGATTGAATATGTTACCGCAACGATTTTAGAAGCATTATTCCATACAACATGGTGGGATTATCACAATTGGCCACTCAATGTAAAAGGACGAATTTGCTTGCCGATTTCGATTTTTTGGGGATTTGCTTGTATTATCGTTGTACGCTTCTTGCACCCACTTGTCACCGAATTTGCAGATTGGATTTTAAGCTGGGGTGGCTGGATTATTCCTGCACTCATCGTGGTTCTGATGCTTATTGATACGATTAAATCTGTCACAAGTATGCTATCATTCCAAAAAGCACTTGCCGAATTTAATGAAAAACTAACTGCCCAAGCAAATGAACTAAAAGCAAGCGTAAAAGAACGGGCGAAAGAATTTGAAGAAGGACTTTTGAAGAAACAAGAAAATGTTGATATGAAAATTGCTGAAATAGAAGCAAAACGTAAGCAAGACAAAGAACTTGCTGCCAGCATGCGCAAACTTAAATTTAATGAACGACGAATGTTAAAATCGTTCCCGAAAATGAAAGTGAAACGCGCGGCGCCATTTAAGAATTTCAACAAAAGTATACTCAGAGTCGATAAACAAAAAAGAAAATAGAGAAACTGATTATGGCGCGAATGGTATTTTTTATCATTTGCGCCTTTTTTTGCGTTATTTTTTACAAAACGTGTAGAAAGAACCGCACATCTTTTGTATGATTAAGAAGAAACATCGCCCCGCAAAGCTCCGTTACTTCATTCTCATTTTTGTTTCAAAGTAGATTTTACCTACCTTCAAGAAGTTTCATAATCTCGCTATATATCAAGCTTTACAAGCAACTTTCACATATTTGCAAATAATAGGATTGTTAAAAAAGTCACAAGTAAAGCCCAATGATGTACATTCTTTCCGCAAGTTATTGGGATGAAAGCGTGTACATTTTTATTAGATTTAGATTTATAATTAAAACGAACAGGAGGGAACGACATGTATTTGGATGAGAGAAGTAATTCACTTTTAAAAGAACTCTTACGACATCCTGACACATCGAGTACGAACTTACAAGCAAAATTCGGTTTAACTCGAAGACAAGTCGACTATAGTTTCCAAAAAATTAATAATTGGCTAGAAGAACAGACTTACCCGAAGATTCATCGTGCCGCAAATGGTCGATTTATCGTAGAACCTGACCTGTTTCAAATCATTGGTGAGGAAGATGGCGAAAAAACAGATTGGTACATCCCGTCAGAAAAGGAACGCGCTAGTCTAATCATCCTCATGTTAACAACAGGAAGTGAAGAGTTATCCCTTAATCACTTTATAAGCGAGCTGGAGGTGAGCAAGAACACCGTATTACGAGACTTGAAGCTGGTACAAAAGACACTTGAAAAATTCAACCTTGAAGTTAAATATTCGCGGATGCGTGGCTATTTAATTGACGGAGACGAGTGGAATCAGCGGACGGCACTCATTTATGCGGCAGAACACATCATAGAAAGTTTTGGCGGCGAAGAGTATTTACAGGATTTCATGCAAGTGGACGAAGCGAGAATTAAAGAGCTTCGGGAAAAATTGGAACAAGTTGAGCATCATCTGAATTTGCATTTTATTGACAATAAAATGCAAATACTGCCTTACATTTTAGAAGCTGTTTTTCGGCGGATGAAGAAAGGGCAAACAATTACGACATCTTTCCTGATTGACTACAATGAATTGTCAGATACTCGGGAATACGGAGCAGCAGAGATTTTTATTGAAGAAGAGCCGAATATGCCAGAAGCAGAGCGAATGTACATCACATTACAACTTTTAACTTCCAATGTACTTCCGAAACAATATTTGAAATCGGAGGAAACGCACAAGTTAAGACTGGCGCTGGAACAAGTTCTAAGCGAATTTGAGAAAAAGGCTTGTATTCAACTAGTAGACAAAGAATCGTTACTTGAAAAATTATTTGCACACATTAAACCTGCGTATTATCGAATTAAGTATCATCTTACAACAGATTACAGCATTTTAGACAAGATTGATCAAGAATTCCAAGCCGTGCATTACATCGTGAAAGAGTCGTTAGCACCATTAGAACGTTTTATTGGTAGCAAAGTTCCTGAAAATGAAAGTATATTTATTACCCTTTTCATTGGAGGGCATTTAATCGAATCCACAGAGAAATTACAAACGAGACTAAAAGCAGTTGTGGTTTGTCCGAACGGATTGTCGATTTCGAGATTGATGGAAAAAACATTACGAAGCCTTTTTCCGGAAATATTTTTCTATCAAGCGATGTCGATTCGAGAATTTGAACAAACAAAGTTAGGTTATGACATTGTATTTTCCGCAGTGCCACTTTCGACCGACAAGAAATTTTTCCTTATCAACCAACTGATGGATGGGAAAGAACGCCTGGAGCTTAGACGCCGGGTGATGCGAGCGGTTTACTTAGTGGATGAGGTGAATATCAGCGTCGATCAATTAATGAAAACTATTTCCAAATTTGCTGATATTAAAGATGCTGCCCGTCTTGAAAAAGTGCTAGCAGATTATTTAATGCCAGTTCCAGAAGAAAACACATCCAAACACGAAGGCAAAAGCACACTCGCAGATCTACTCGAAGTAACGCGAATCACACGTAAGAAATCAGTGAAAGATTGGCATGAGGCAATTTATCATGCGGCTTTACCGTTACTTTCGGCGGGAGTGGTGGAACCAGCCTACGTGGAAGAAATGAAACGGCAATATCCGGCACCGATTATGAACATCATTCTCCGTAATACAATAGCTATCCCTCATGCTGAAACGGAAAAAGGAGTAAATAGCCTCGGAATGAGCTTGCTTTATCTAGAAGAAGGCCTGCCACTTGAAGGCGGTAAAGAGCTACATTTTATCGTTGTCATTGCAGCCATAGATAAAAACGCTCACTTCACAGCTTTACTACAATTGATGGAATTATCGGAGAACAAAAAAGAACTGAAAAAACTTGCGGATGCTGCGAACACAGAAGAAATGCACCAAATAATTAAAAACTTCACGGACTTGGAAACAAAAAAGACAATGTAGAGAAGTCAGAAAGAATTACAGGAGGATTTCGTAATGGATTTAGTACAATTTTTGAAAAAAGGAATGGTTTGGGTTCAATCGGATATCGAGAAACAAGAGGACCTATTCCAAATGGTCGCAGAAAGTGGAAAGTCTGAAGGATATGTAACGGATGACTTTTTAACAAGACTAACAGACCGTGAACAAACCTTTCCAACGGGGCTAAAATTAGATGGATACGGCGTGGCATTACCGCACACGGATCCAGAATGCGTTACGGAACAATTTATCGCCGTAATCACTGTGAAAGATGGCATTCCATTTAAATTAATGGAAGATGCTGGTCAAACGGTTGAAGCGAATTTGATTTTCGTACTCGGACTAAATGAACCTCACAGCCAGCTCGCGGTACTTCAGCAATTGATGGGGACGATTCAGGATAAAGACAATGTAGCCGCATTACTCAGAGCGAAAGATGAAGACGAAGTAAAACAAATTTTAGAAACTATTACCGTTTAAAAAAAACAGGAAAATTAGCCGCGGGAAATCGCAGCAATTAATTAGGAGGAATTTATCATGGGACAATTTAAAATTTTGGTAGCTTGTGGAGCAGGAATTGCAACATCAACAGTAGTAACGGACAGAGTAGAACGTTTGGTAAAAGAAAACAACGTGGACGCAGAAGTAAAACAAATTAAAATTTCAGAAGCAGCATCTATGCAAGACGGAGCGGATTTAATCGTATCAACAACTATTTTACCAACAACTTACAAAATCCCAGCGATTATTGCAACTTCTTACATCACTGGTATGGGTATGGAAGAATTAGACGAAGAAATACTTGCGCACCTTAAATAAAGGCTGCGCAAGGGAGTTTAGAAATCATCATTAAACAGAGAAAAAAGGAGGAAATATTAAATGGATACACTTCTGTCAGGAGTACAGTATGTTTTAAACTTGGGGCCTACAGTTATTTTGCCTATTATGATTTTCTTTATTGCATTAATTTTCCGAGTACCAGCAAAGAAAGCGCTTCGTTCAGCGATTACGATTGGTATCGGGTTTGTAGGTATTAACCTTGTTATTAGTTTACTATCTAGTAACTTAGGTCCGGCAGCGCAACAAATGGTTGAGCGTTTTGGACTGAATTTAACAATTATTGATGCAGGTTGGCCAGCAGCAGCCGCGGCTTCATGGGCTTCTCCAGTTGCAGCAATTTTAATTCCAATCTGTTTGGTAGTTAACTTAGCACTTATTTTCTTCAAAGTTACGAAAACACTTGATATTGATATTTGGAACTACTGGCACTTCATCGCAGCAGGTGCAACTGGTTATATCGTAACTGGTGGTAACTGGTGGTTCGCGATTCTTTGTGCGATCATCTATGAAGTTGCTGTTCTTTGGATGGCAGACAGAACACAACCTATGGTAGAAGAATTTTACGGATTAAAAGGGATCTCCTTACCAACAGGTTCTACAGCAGCATTCGGTTTCATCGGTATTCCGGTTGGTTGGCTAATCGCTAAAATCCCTGGTATTAAAAACATCCATGTTGACCCAGAAACTATTCAAAAACGTTTTGGTATTTTCGGGGAACCAATGATGATGGGTCTTATTCTAGGTATTGCAATCGGTATTCTTGCAGGCTATGACGTTGGCGCAGTTGCACAACTTGGTATGTCCATGGGTGCGGTAATGTTCTTAATGCCTCGTATGGTTAAAATTTTAATGGAAGGTTTAATTCCAATTTCAGAATCCGCTCGTGAATTCATGAAATCTCGTTTCAAAGGCCGCGAACTTTATATCGGGCTTGATGCAGCACTTTCAATCGGTCACCCAGCGAATATTTCTACTGGTTTAATCCTTGTTCCAATCACTCTTTTCTTAGCTGTTATCATTCCTGGTAACAAAGTACTTCCTTTTGGTGACTTGGCAACTATTCCATTCTACGTATCATTCGTAGTAGCATCTCGTAAAGGTAACATTCTTCACTCTGTTTTAGCTGGAACTGTAGTTATTGCACTAGCGCTTCTTATGGCAACTGACTTCGGTCTTGTTCATACAGAAATGATGAAAGGTGTATACGAATTCCCTAAAGGAGCAACACAAGTTAGTACACTTGATATGGGTGGTAACTTCTTTAACTGGGTTATTCTTAAATTCTCTCAAGCTTGGGCAGCTATTTTCTAAGTTTTGTCTTAATGATATAGAAGAGGTGATAGTAACATGAGAGCAGCTGTGTTATACGAGAATAATGTAATAAAAGCAGAACAAATTGATGAAGCGACTTGTGGGAAAGATCAAGTTCGTGTCGAAGTAAAAGCAGTCGGAATATGCGGATCAGATATTCATAAAATGCAGACTCGCTGGAAATACCCACTGCCTGCTGTAATGGGACATGAATTCGCAGGTGTAGTTACGGAAATTGGTAGCGAAGTAACAAACGTAGCTATTGGTGACCGTGTTGCAGGGATTCCGCTCGAGCCTTGTATGGAATGTAATTATTGTAAAGCGGGCGACTTTGCATTATGTGACAACTACCGGATGGTGGGATCACACTTCCACGGCGGATTTGCTGAAAATGTCGTCATGAAAGCCGACAATGTCATTTCTATCGGCGACCTTGATTTTGAAGAAGGTGCGATGATTGAACCACTTGCTGTATCGATGCACGGGGTACTTGGTATTCAGCCGAGACTTGGCGATACGGTCATTGTCTTCGGAATTGGAACCATCGGAATCTTGGTTGTACAATGCTTACTTCTTGCGGGAGTAAAAGATATTATCGCGGTTGATATCAGTGATAAAAAGTTAGCAGACGCGCGGGAATTCGGTTGCAAATACACTATTAATCCAAAAAACGAAGACTTAAAAGAACGCGTTTTTGCTTATACAAATGGTCTTGGGGCAGATATAGCGCTCGAGTGTGCTGGTTCCAAAATAACGCAAGAACAATGTCTTCTTGTAACAAAGAAAAAAGGTAAAGTTGGTTTTCTAGGAATAGCTTACGCAGATGTGCTTTTACACGAGGAAGCTTTTGAAAATATTTTTAGACGTGAACTTACGCTGAAAGGTTTTTGGAATTCTTACTCGGCACCATTTCCTGGTGAGGAATGGCGTACGTCGATTGAATTCGTGAAACAAGGTCGAATTAAACTGAAACCACTAATTTCGCATCGTTATAAGCTAGAAGAAACGAAAGAAGCGTTTGATATGATTCTTTCCAGAGAGCATGATTATAACAAAGTGATGATATTGCCGCAGAAAGGTGACGATTAATTTGAAAGCAGTAGTAAAAACAAACCCCGGATATGATCAAATGGAGCTAAGAGATGTAGAAGAACCACAAGTCTATGGCGACAAAGTAAAAATCAAAGTAGCATTCACTGGTATTTGCGGATCAGACATCCATACGTTTAAAGGTGAATACAAAAATCCAACAACTCCCGTCACACTGGGACATGAATTTTCTGGTGTCGTTGTAGAAGTTGGGCCAGATGTAACAAGTATCAAAGTGGGAGACCGTGTCACAAGTGAAACAACTTTTGAAACTTGTGGAGAATGTATTTATTGTAAGGAACGTGATTACAATTTATGTAGCAATCGTCGCGGCATTGGTACGCAAGCAAATGGTAGTTTTGCAGAATTTGTTTTATCTCGCGAAGAAAGTTGTCACGTGCTTGATGAACGTATTTCGCTCGAAGCAGCAGCACTAACAGAACCGCTTGCATGTTGTGTGCATTCGGCGCTTGAAAAAACAACGATTCGTCCAGATGACACAGTACTTGTTTTCGGACCAGGTCCAATTGGTTTGTTACTAGCTCAAGTTGTGAAAGCGCAAGGGGCAACGGTGATTATGGCAGGAATTACCAAAGATAGTGACCGCTTACGTCTAGCAAAAGAGCTTGGAATGGACCGGATTGTCGATACTTTAAAAGAAGACTTGGCTGAAGTTGTGCTTGGCATGACAGATGGTTACGGAGCGGAACGCGTATTTGATTGTTCTGGCGCAGTACCCGCTGTAAATCAAGGATTACCTCTAACGAAGAAAAAAGGCGATTTTGTTCAAGTAGGACTTTTTGCCGAAAAGAAAAATGCGATTGATGAAGAATCCATTATCCAACGTGAAATTGCTTATATCGGCAGCCGTTCGCAAAAACCATCTTCTTGGATTTTAGCGCTCGACTTACTAGCAAATGGCAAAATCAATACGGATAAAATGATTACTAAAGTATACGGTTTGGATGACTGGCGCGAGGCTTTCGAGGCAGTTATGGCAGGAAATGAAATTAAAGTATTAGTGAAATCTTAATAATGGAGGATGGGCTGTATGAAAAAACATCAAAAAAAGGATAACCGTGCAAACGAATCCAAAGCTTCTCGGGCTCAGATGTTTTACAGTAGTCATCCTTAGAAATGAGCCGAGAACATATTCGCGTATGTTCTCGGTTCCATTTCATTATAAGACGTTAAAAGAAAAAAATCTATTAATGAAGGTGAAATTAAATGAAATTAACAATTGGTTGCGACCACGGCGGACGTAGACTAAAAGATGCCATTGTGAAACATTTACGTGAAAAAGATATTGAAGTTGTTGATATTGGAACATATACAGATGAAAGTGTCGATTTTCCATCTTATGCAGAAGAAGTTGCCAATCAAGTAGTAAGCGGGCAATCTGAACTCGGTATTTTGTGCTGTGGAACTGGAATAGGTATGAGTATTGCTGCTAACAAAGTGGACGGAATCCGTGCTGCGGTTGTTTCGGATACTTTCTCAGCGCGTGCCACCCGCGAACATAACAATAGCAATGTTCTCTGTCTAGGCGAACGTGTTATCGGTGAAGGATTAGCGCTTTTACTTGTTGATACTTGGCTTGAGGCATCATTTGCAGGAGATCGCCATAAACGCCGATTGGATAAAATTACTGAACTCGAAAGAAAGTGAGGATGAACATGAGGAAAATAGCCGCTTCAATTATGTGTGCAGACCAACTACATTTAGGTGAAGAGCTCCGTCGCCTTGAATCTGCTGGTGTGGAACTACTACACTGCGATGTGATGGACGGTGTATATGTGAATAATCTTGCGCTCGGTCCAGAATATTTGGAAATAGTGCGAAACAATACAGAAATCCCTCTAGACATACATTTGGCTACGATTACCCCACTTAAATATATTGACATGTTTGGTCCTGTGAAACCGGAATATATTTCTTTTCATGTAGAAGTAGCGGAAGACGTGTCAGAAGTCATCCGGAAAATCCGCTCTTACAACGTTAAACCATCGATTGCGATAAATCCAGAAACACCTATCGAAGCCATTTATCCTTATTTAGATGATGTCGAAATGGTGTTAATGATGACTGTAAACCCGGGTTTTGCGGGACAAAAATTTCAAACAGATGTATTACAAAAGCTACATGATTTAAAAGCAAAACTAGCTGGAAAAGTCCATGCGCCGCTCATTGAAGTGGATGGCAATATTAATAAAGAAACAGTAGGCTTAATGCGAGATTGCTTACCAGACATTTATGTACTAGGCACATCCGCGTTATTTCATGACCGAGATAAAACGAGTTATGCAGAAAGACTAGTACACATTTGGTCAGATGTAGAAAAACATGTGTAATAAAGCACAAACAATTTAAGGGAGATGACAGTTTTGAAAAAAACATTAGATAGACAAGCCGTGGACACGATTCGTTCGTTATCCATTGATATGATTGAGAAAGCAAATTCAGGACACCCAGGAATGCCGATGGGAGCAGCTCCAATGGCGTATATGCTATTTGCGAAACATTTAGTATTCAACCCAGCCAACCCAGAATGGTTTAACCGCGATCGCTTTGTTTTATCAGCAGGACACGGGTCTGCGCTACTTTATAGCATGCTTCATTTATTTGGTTATGATGTAAAAATGGAAGACTTAAAACAGTTCCGTCAATTAGATAGTTTGACACCAGGACACCCTGAATTTGGATGGACTGCTGGAGTCGATGCAACGAGTGGCCCGCTTGGACAAGGGATTGGTATGGCGGCTGGAATGGCGCTTGCAGAGTCTCATTTAGCGGCGGAGTATAACCAACCAAATTATCCAATTGTCGACCATTATACGTATGCGATTTGTGGTGACGGAGACTTGATGGAAGGCGTGGCATCAGAAACAGCCTCACTTGCAGGACATTTAGGACTTGGGAAATTAATCGTATTGTACGATTCCAATGATATTTGTTTAGATGGAGATTTAAGCGCAACGTTCAGTGAAAATGCAGCAGACCGTTTCCGCGCATACGGCTGGCAAGTTTTACGTGTAGAAGATGGCAACAATTTAGCGGCAATTCAAGAAAAAATTGTTCAAGCAAAATTAGAAACATCGAAACCAACGCTAATCGAAGTGAAAACAGTCATCGGTTACGGCGCGCCAACAAAAGCAGGCAGCTCCGCAAGTCACGGTGCTCCGCTCGGTGAAAAAGAAGCAAATGGTGCAAAAGAGCATTACGAATGGGCAGAAGAACCTTTCACAGTACCAGCCGAAGTTCGTGATTACTTAAGAAATTACAAAGCTCGCGGGGAAAAACTAGAGGGTGCTTGGAACACAATGCTCGCTAATTACAAAAAAGAATTCCCAGAACTTGCAAGTCAATTAGACCGCGTGTTAGCGGGAGAAGTAGCTGCCGATTGGAACGCTAATTTGCCAACTTTTGAAGCAGGCACAAATGTTGCAACGCGCTCTGCTTCTGGGAAAATGATTAACGCAATTGCAGCCGAATTACCGGAACTTTTCGGGGGATCCGCTGACTTAGGTTGCTCGAACAAAACATTTATTGATGCGAGCCCAGCATACAGCATTCAAGACCCAGCTGGTAAAAATATCTGGTTCGGTGTGCGCGAATTTGCGATGGGAGCAATGTTAAACGGAATGGCACTTCATAGCGGTTTGCGAGTGTTTGGCTCGACTTTCTTCGTCTTCTCAGACTATGTCCGCCCAGCAATGCGGATGGCTGCTTTAATGCAACTTCCAGTAACGTATGTATTCACGCATGACAGTATCGCTGTAGGTGAAGACGGCCCGACACATGAACCAATCGAACAACTAGCCTCGCTTCGTGCTATGCCAGGCCTAACAGTTATTCGCCCAGCCGATGCCAAAGAAACCCGCGCTGCTTGGGAAATTGCCGCAACTAACACAAATGGTCCAATCGCACTTGTATTATCACGCCAAGACTTACCAGTGCTTGAAAATGCACAAGAAGAAGTGGATGCAGGTGTAGATAAAGGTGCTTATATCGTAGCACCAGCAAATAGTTCCAAACCAGACGCTATCATTATCGCAACAGGATCAGAAGTGTCCCTTGCAATTGAAGCGAAAGCCGAACTTGCGAAAAAAGATATCGACGTTTCCGTTGTTAGTTTATCCAGCTGGGAACGCTTTGAAAAAACAACCGATGCTTATAAAGAAAGCATTTTACCAAAAGAAGTCACAGCGAGATTTGCGATTGAAGCAGGAGCAACATTCGGTTGGAAAGAATTTATTGGGTCAGAAGGCGATATGTTAGGAATCGATCACTTCGGCGCATCTGCCCCTGCGAAAGATTTGTTTAACGCTTATGGATTTACACCAGAAAATGTGGCGGATCGTGTCGAAACTGTGATTGCGAAAGCCGGTGTGCGCGTATGACATTCGTAGCGCCATCGTTACTCGCAGCTGATTATATGAACATGGCAAACTCCATTAAAGAAGCAGAACATGCCGGAGCTGACTACCTTCATATCGATGTCATGGACGGACATTTTGTGCCGAATCTGACGTTTGGAATTGATATGGTCGAGCAAATCAAGAAAACAGCGACTATTCCACTGGATGTCCACTTAATGCTCTCGAACCCAGAAAACTATATTGAAAAATTTGCAGCAGCTGGGGCGCACATTATTTCCGTGCATATCGAAGCGGCGCCGCACATCCACCGCGTCATTCAACAAATTAAGGCAGCGGGCTGTAAAGCGGGAGTCGTGCTTAATCCAGGAACACCGGCGAGCGTGCTGGATGCCGTTTTAGCAGATGTAGATTTAGTTTTACAAATGACCGTAAATCCAGGGTTTGGTGGACAAGCTTTCATTGATTCTACCATCAAAAACATGCGCTATCTGGATCATTGGCGCCGAGAAAATAACGGC